>QNFE01000015.1 GCA_003645455.1 Gammaproteobacteria bacterium
CCTCACAGGTTAACTGGATATATTGTTTCATATAATCACTCCTTAATTTTGATAGGTTAAAAAGTGATTTATTATATCCTTTTAACCTATTGGAGTGTTGCACTTATGATGGGGATCCGCCTTGTATTTTTGTTGTTGCCCTGATATGTTATTATTTTTTGCAAAATCCTCATCATTAAAATAATTATCCCAACGATTGTCAAATATTTCAGGCTGACGCAAAGCATAGATAGCTATTAAAAAAATAATTAAACACATTAAAATAGGGACGGCTAATTTGTTTTCATAACCTACCTTGCCATAAGCGGTTAAAAAACGAACCAAAGCTAACATCCAAATTGTAAAAAATAATATTAATAAATTTCGCAACCAATTTAATTTTACATGTTCAATGGTAGAAAAAATATCTTTGATTTTTTGTTTGTGGTTTTTTAATACTCTAAATGAGACAGCAGAATAAAAAACAAAAATAACTAACCAAAAACCACGTTCAATAAACCAGACAAAAGTAAAAGGTTGTTGTGATAGGCTTGCTATTTTTGTTGCCTCATCTGATACAAAAAAAGGAATCATCACCAACGCATACACCAAAAATGGCACAAGATGCCAAGTATCTTTAATTACGAATTTGAAATTATGTGTAGTCAATGCTTTGCAATATAAATAAATAATGCTACAAGCGAGTATAAACAATGGTCGGTAAGTGCGAATTAAATCAGGATAATCAAGAATTTCAGAGGTATTGCTTAAAATTTTAATTAGTGCATAATAACAAAATAAAACAACCAAACCTGATAGCAAATAATTTGCTACTTGATTATTTTTTCTGCTGGCAAGTAAAGATAAAATCAATAGCGAGCCTACACTCACCATTGCAATCAATAAAGCGAAAAAAAAAGATGGACTCAATTTATTCTCCTAAAAAACCACCATCACAGGATGTGAAATAACTAAATCTTACATATTTGCCGAATAAAAAATAATCCGTCATAACGACCTGACCACTTGCTGTTTAAAGTGGTCAGGGTGGTTATCTCTTTTGGCATCCGTTTACCCTCATAAGATTGCTTCGTTCGCAAGCTCACTCGCAATGACGGGATTCTCTTTTTTGGGCTTGTTTCTGCTCTGTAAAACTGCAAGATTAGTTATCTCACAGTCTATTTAATTTTCTCATTAAAGAATGCAGTCATTCTATTTACTGCTTGGTCTACATATTTATCAACATCATATAAATCAACATGCGATGCACCTTTTACCTCAAAAATCTCTTTATCTCCTGCTGCTCTATTAAAGGCTGTTTTGCTGTATCCCAAAGTCAAGGCATTGCTGCCTGCAATAGCAAGATATGGAGCTGTCATATATTTTAATTGATCTGTGATATTAAAACTTCTTCTTTTTTCCATACTCATAGTTGCCATTTTATTTTCACCCCAATTTGGCACTCTGCCTCTTTTTGTTAAATAATAATCAGCAGCCTCTTTTCTCAGCTTGTTTGCTTTTTTATCAGCCTCGGTCATTTGTTTAACATAATCTACTTCGCCTGTTTTCAAATATTTTTGTCTCGCATCGCCTGATTTTTTCATAATAGCATCAAGTTTTTTTATGCCATCTTTTTGGCTTACTATTTGATCTCTCATATCAAAGATACCCGCAACAGACGCATAGGCTTTAACATTTTTGTCATATATTGATGCCGCAGCCCCAAAACCGCCACCGTTGCAAACTCCGACAACCCCAATTTTATCCTTATCCACGCCTTGTAAAGTGCCAATATGATTTATAGCTGTTTTTACATCATCAACTTTCATCTCTGGGTTTTCAAAATGGCGAGGTGTGCCTTCGCTTTGACCGTATGTTCTGTGATCAATAACAAGTGTTACAAAACCCTTATCTGATAGTTTTTTTGCATAATTGCCTTGAACTTGCTCTTTTACTGCACCTTTGGGACCTACCACAACAAGTGCTTTTAATTTGTCGCCTTTTTTATAGTTATTAGGATAATAAATATTACCTACTACCTTTTTACCATCAACCATAAAACTTGTGGGTTTGCCACCTGCTGATTTTTCTAATGCAGTAAAACCCTCATTAGCAGATGCAACACCAACAAAACAAAAAAACGATAATGCAACCAAAACCTTATTAAATTTATTCATAATTTTAAACTCCAAATAATAGTTATATAAATAGCCCAAATTATTTGTGCCATAAAAAACATACGAACAATTTGGGTTATTTATGTTGACTATTTTATGGTTTAAGAATCACAAAGCGACCAAATTAATAAATCAGGACTATTTTTTGTGTTTTATTTTGTTGTCTTATTGGTTTTTGAATTATGCTGGAGTCGTAATCATGTTTTATGCTCATCATTTTTTAGGATTTTTGTTGTTAATTGAGATATGTCAATGGTCTGGTTTTTATCGATCATTTTTTGATGCGTCTTTTTTAAATCAGTTATCATTTTGTCTCTATACTTTTTGTTATTTAAAATTTTTTGGATTGCAGGGGTTATATTCTCTGCTGTGGCTTCATTTTGAATAAATTCTGGAATTATTTTATGCCCTGCGACCAGATTTATCAAACCTATGAATGGAATTTTTAATAAGGATTTGATGATAAGGTATGATACTTTATTTATTTTGTAGATAATCACAAAAGGTTTATGGAGCAATCCTACCTCTAAGGTTGCCGTGCCAGAGGCACAAAGCACAATATCAGATTGAATTATCGCATCATAGGTTTTGGTGGTTTTTATAATATTGTTTGGTAAATTTTCAAAATATTTTTTGTCAATCGTGGAGGCAATAGCTATAATTACTTGTAAATTATTATATTTTTTTTGGAGTATTTTGGTTGTTGTTATCATCGTTGGTAGGTTTTTATTAAACTCACTATTGCGACTACCGGGTAACAAAGTTATAATTTTGCTGTTTTTTGCAGAATTTTTTATGATGGATTTTTTGCTTGGCTGAAAATTTTTTATTTTTTCTATCAATGGATGTCCTACATAGGATACGGGGATATTATGTTTTTTATAAAATTCTACCTCAAAGGGGAAGATGACTGCCATATGGTCTGCCAACTTAGCGATTTTTTTAACTCGTCCTTGTCGCCATGCCCAGATTTGCGGACTTATGTAGTATAGGACTTTTATATTGTGTCTCTTGGCAGTTTTAGCAAGACGCAGGTTAAAATCAGGATAATCAATTAAAATCAATAAATCTGGTTTTTTCTCTATTAAGGTTTGTTGAAGTTTTTTGAGCTGTTTTTTTAAAAATGGATAGTGTTTTAAAACCTCCACTATTCCCATTACTGCCATTTTTTTATTATCAACGATTATTTTCATTCCAACTTTTTTTAAATTTACCCCTCCCATCCCAAACGCTTGATAGGGTAGTTTTAAATTTTTTAATAAAAATGTGCCATGAGAGTCTCCTGATGCCTCGCCTGCTGATACCATTATTTTATATATTTTTTTATTTTTTGGCATTAGTTTTTATTGCTCTTTGATGCCAAATTAAAATGATTGATAGGACAAAAAAATAACTTATAACATATGCTCCACGATAGATAACAGACTCGGTTAAAGATTGCACTATGACACTTGTTTGTAATAATATTCCCATCATTGCTGTTTGTTTTGCAAGCTTATAGTCACGAATAAAAATCCACAACGGATAAAAAACCACGAGCAGAATACTAATTAAACCCAAAATTCCTTTAAACATTAGATTTTCAATAAATAAATTATGCGGACGAGAGTGATGAGATACTTCTTTATTTATTATTTTTTTATCAACTAATTGACGACTTATTCTCTCATAACTACTCAGGCCCGAACCGATTATTATTGAATCTGTTAAAAAATACGGAGTTGTTCGCCACATTTCAAAACGGATACCCGCACTTGTTAAGCGCACCTCGTCATTTATATTTTTACTTTGAAAGTATTCAATTGTATTGTTTATCGCCTCACCTGCACTTGTTTTTATTGTAGTTACATTATTATAGGCTATGATGGATGACAACATTAAAAATGCAATTGTTAAAAAACTTATTATTGGTTTAAATTTGAGAATAAAAAATAAAGAGAATCCTACCAAAACTACTAAAAATCCAGAGCGATTATCGGCAGCATAAACAACCCACAAAGACAATATAACAATCAAAATGATTATTGGGTATTGAATTTTTTTGTTTTTTATAATTTGTGGAATTGCCACGAGCAAAACCAACATAAACATAGCTGTTTCATTACCGACAATAATTTCAAAATATTGTCCCACAGCATTTGGCAGCCCTAAAATATATAAATCATAAACTGAATACAAGAATGCAGTTACAATTGACAAAATCATCCCATATACTAATAATTTTTCAATTTTGGAGATTTTTTTGAATAATAAATAAATTGGTATAATTAAAATAAATCGTAAACCTGCTTCAATATTCCTGCCAATATCTGGGTTTTCAAGGTGCACTAAAATTGCCACTATTAAAATTAAAAAATAAAAAATGAAAAATGAAAACATATATTTTTCAGTTTTGTTGACCTCTCCTATAAATTCTTTTTTTTGTTTTGCCCAGATATAAATTGAGATAAATAACAAAATAAACATAAATAAATTTACCCAGCCACGGATAACTATCGCCCCGATGGGAGTTAAAAAAATCAAGGCTTGAATAAAAAAATTCAAATTTTTATTTAATGTAATATTTTGCATAATTCTTTATTGTCCTGTTTTGGGTGAATTTTTAGAATTGTGATAAGGAATATATTTGCTGCTTTCATAAATTCCAAAAGTTAAATTTTTCATTTTTTTGGTTATTGCAATATTTTGTTCGCTGATATTATTTAATGGTGTTTTGCTATAAATACCATACAAACCTGCGTTTGTGCCATCGGCTTGGGTTTTGTAATAATATTTTTGTCCGATTAAACCTATGGTAGGGTTGGATGAGTGATGAATGCTAAATGCATATCTATTATCATCATATTTTTCATCAAACATATCTCGCCCTATGGTGGTGGCGGTATAAGAGATATTGACAAGTGAGGCAAGAGTTGGCAGAACATCCACCTCTGATACTATTTTTGTAAAAGTTTGGGGGTTTTGTATAAGAGGTGAGTAGATTATAAAAGGCACATTTAATGAACCTAATTCTAATTCTGTTTGAGCTTGTTGGTTTTTAATGTGTGTGCCGACATTACCTGTTATGCCGTGGTCGCCGAAAAAAACAAAAATCGTATTTTTATAATAGTCACTTTTTTTGGCAAGGCTCATAAAATGCCCCACCGAATAATCCATAAACCGAAAAGAATTATATTCTTTGACAGATTCAAAACCATATTTTTTAACTTGCTTGTCGCTTAGGTCATCTCTATTGTTAAAACCATAATTATTGGCAGGAATTGTATAGGGACGGTGATTGCCAGAGGTTTGGATAATACTAAAAAATGGTTGCTGTTGTGTTGTTATTTTATTGTGTGCCTCGGTTAATAGGTCAATATCAGATACTCCCCATACATCCGTGCGAGGAGCTTTATAAAAACCCTCTTCATATAATTTTAAGTCATCTAAGCTGCTATTTAACATTCCACGGATATTGCCCCAGGAGGCCGAACCGCCGATAAAATACGATTTATGGTAATTTTTAAAATCAGAGGCGATACTATGTTGCCCGACAATCAGTGGATTACGTGATGAGGTGCCATTTAATTCAACATCAGGCAAACCAGTTAAAAGAGCATAAATTGAACGAGCCGTGCCGGTTGCAGGGGTGTAAAAATTTTCAAAATAAAATCCATCTTTGGCAAGTTTGCCTATATCAGGGGACGGATCTAATGGGTTGTCTGAAACGGAAGATTTATAGGAGGCAAAAGATTCCAAGACAATAATTATAATATTTGGTTTTTTGCCGATAAGATGATTGGGTTTTATGACTCTTTTAAAATTCAAATTTTTAATATCTTTATTTTTTACTCCCAGATAATCTGTCATAATCGGATAATATTTCTCCACTTTTTTTTTGTCAAATTTAGCACCACCATTTTTCCAAGTATCAAAAAAATAATGGACAGGATTATAGGTAAGCTCTGTTAAAAAAGTGCTTTTTGAAAAAACAGCATCACTCCACCGCAAGGGGTATTGGGAAAAACGTGAATGTATAAGAAACAACACGACAGAAAAAGATATAAAGGCAATTATCAAATTTTTTAAAAATCCTATTTTATGGTTTGATTGATGATAGATTATAATAAAAAGTTTATGGGTTAAAAATATAAATAAAGCAGAAACAGATATAAAGCCTAAACTAATAAAAACTACCGGATAACTTTGCCACAACATTTGTGCCGAGATAATAGGGTCGGCTAAAAATCTTATAACTGAAAAATTTAATCTGTTATGTAGATAGGCATAATGACCGAAATCTGTGACATAAAAAAGCAAAATAACAACAAAAAATATACTTAGATAAGAGAGCCAAAAATAATGCAATATTTTATAATTAAATGGATTTAAAAATTTAATTCCACCGAGCAAAAAAAGAGGTAAAATCATCAAGGTTATAATTCTTATATCAAATCTTGCTCCTAAAAATATTGCCTGCATTGTGTCATAGAATGAAACTGACGACAAATCATCAACAAAAAAAAGAAGGAAAACGAAACGCAAAAAAGTATAAAAAATTACCAGTGATGGGATAAAAATAATTAACAGTCTTAAAATTTTAGGAAGCTTTAACAACATTTTTTGGCACTATAATAAATTTTGCCATTATAGCAAAATTTATTTATTTTGGTTTTGTTTTGATAGGGATTCCAATTCATCAATTGTCTTAACAAGATTCTGGCTTAGGTTTTTGCATCCTGTATCAGTTATCACAAAAGAATCTTCAATCCTAATTCCAATGTTGTGATATTTTTGGGGAATATTTTTGTTGTTGCTTATATATATGCCAGGCTCAATCGTAAAAGCCATCCCTTTTTTTAACTTAATAGATTTTTTGTTTATTTGATAATCGCCGACATCGTGCACATCTAAACCTAACCAGTGTCCGCTTTGGTGCATATAGAATTTTTTATATTTTTTGTTTTTTATTAACTGCCCTAATTCACCTTTTAACAATCCCAATTTTAACAATCCTTGGGTAATTTTAAGAACTACCTCTTTATGGATGTTGCTATACAAATTATGAGGTTTTGCTTTTTTTATACCAGCTAATTGGGCCTCTAAAACTATATTATAAATATCTTTTTGGGCTTCTGAAAATTTACCATTAACAGGATATGAGCGGCTAATATCGGCAGCATATCCTGTGCACTCACAACCTGCATCAATCATCACCATTGAGTCATTTATCATTTTTTGATTATTTTTTGTGTAGTGCAAAATACAAGCATTATTAGAACTTGCTACTATTGGCGGATAAGATGAATCAAGCCCTTGTTTTTTAAATTCATTGATTATGATCGCTTCTAATTGATATTCAAACATCCCTACTTGACAATTTTGAATCGCTTTTTTGTGGGCTATAATCGATATATCGGCGGCTTGTTGCATTTTGGATATTTCATATTCGCTTTTGATAAGACGCATTTTAGATAGATAAAAGTTTAAACTAATTATTTGGTGCAAAGCAAATGATTCATAGGATGATTCGTTTTTGGCAAGATTTATCCAGTTTATAAGTTTTTTATCCTGCGTTCCGCACTCGCCAAGGTTGCAATATATGCTATTTTTATTTTTAATAAGTGAGGGTAGTTTTTTATTGATAGTTTTAATTGAAAATACTCTATCCGCACCTATCTTATTTTTTGCCTCATTTATTCCTAATCTGCGACCTTGCCATAATTCTTCTTTTTGGTTTGATGGACGAACAAAAAGCATAAACTTATAATTATTATTTTTATTTTTTAAAATCAACATTGCTGATTCTGGTTCATCAAAATTAGTAAGGTATAAAAAATTACTATCTTGACGATATTTATACTCTACATCTTTATTGCGAGTTTTTAAGGTAGCAGAACATAGGATAGCAACCGAATTTTCTGCCATTTGTTGGGCTAAATTATCTCGTCTGGTTTTAAATTCTTGGCAGGTTTTATTATCCATTATGCTGTTTTAATAAAATTTGTAAATCATCATCATTGATAATTTTTATCTTTAATTTATGGGCTTTGGTAAGTTTGCTCCCTGCTTTTTCTCCTGCTATCAAGGCACTTGTTTTTGATGAGATGTTATTTGTTATCTTGCCACCGAGTTGGATGATCTGCTCTTTTATTTTATCGCGGCTTATGTGTAAGGTGCCTGTTATGACGAATGTTTGCCCTGATAGCGGTTTTTTGTTGTCCTTGTCTTCTGTTGTCTCTTCATAATCTACTCCGGCATTTTCTAATTTTTCAATTATTTTTATGTTATTTTCATCTCTAAAAAATGCTACTATATTTTGAGCTCCTATTTCTCCTATGTCTTTGATGTTTGCTATATCTTCTAATTTTGCCTGTTTTAGGTTTTTTATATTTTTATAATTATTAGCAAGTAACAAACTCGTGTTTTGCCCCACCTCTCTTATTCCCAAAGCATAAATAAGTCTTGGTAGAGTTGTTTTTTTGCTGCTTTCAATCGCAGCAATTAAATTTGTCGATGATTTTTGTGCCATTTTTTCTAATTTTATAAGATCATCAACTTGTAAGTTATAAATATCTGTTATATCATTGATAAGATTGTTTGCGACCAAAGTTGCTACCATTTTTTTGCCAAAACCATCAATATCCATCGTATTTTTACTAACATAGTGTTGGATTTTGCCGATTTTTTGGGCTTGACATTTTGTCTCTGCGATACAACGGTATGATGCTTGTTCTGCTATTTTTTTGACCTCTGAATCGCATACGGGGCATTTTGTCGGCATTATGATTTTTATCGCTTTATCTGGGCGACTTTTGATAATTGGTTTTATAACCTCCGGGATTACATCCCCCGCCCTTCGCACTAATACTTTATCAAAAATACGAATATCCTTGCGATGGATTTCATCCATATTATGTAAGGTTGCTTTTTGGACCATAACCCCTGCGATATCAACAGGTTTTAAGTGGGCGACAGGCGTTAAAACTCCGGTTCTACCAACTTGAAACTCGACATCAAGAATCTCGCTTGCAACTTCAATGGCCGGGAATTTATAAGCTGTCGCCCAGCGCACTGCTCGCGAGACTGCACCTAACTTTTGTTGGATTTTAATATTATTAATTTTAAAAACCGTGCCGTCAATTTCATAGGGAAGTTTATCTCTATCATCAAAAATATGTTGTTGGTATAAAAATAATTTGTCAATATTTTTGATAATTTTACCATTTGATACAGACATTCCCCATTTTTTAAGTTTTGATAAAGACTCTGAATGAGTCGTGGCGATTTCAATATTGCCTGTGGCATAACAGTAAAATCGCAAATCTCTTTGGGCGGTTATTTTTGAATCTAATTGTCGCAGGCTGCCGGCGGCGGCATTACGAGCCGTAGCAAAAACACGATGTTCTGTGTCAGATTTTGTTGACAAATCATTCAAACGATTAAATTCGTTAATCGGCATCACAACCTCGCCTCGCACTTCTAAAATCTCTGGGTAATTTTTGCCCCTTAGTTTCAAAGGAACATTCGAGATTGTGCGGACATTTTCTGAAACATCTTCGCCGATAATTCCATCACCTCGGGTTGTGGCATTGGCAAAAACCCCATTTTGATAAACTATGCTTAGTGCTAAACCATCAAATTTTGGTTCGGCATAATATTGCAAATTGCTCTTGTCGTCCAAATATCTTTTTAATCTTTCATCAAATTTTATCAATTCATCTTTGGAAAAAACATTTGATAAAGATAACATAGGGTATAAATGTTTTCTTTGGTTGAATTTTTTGGAAGGTGTTGATCCGACCTTTTGGCTTGGTGAATCGACGGTTATCAAATTTGGATTTTGCTCTTCAATTTTTAATAATTCTTGAAATAATTTATCATATTCTGCATCCGTTAAGGTAGGATTATCCAACACATAATATTGATATGATGCTTCGGTAAGTTGGCTTTTAAGTTGATTTAATTTTTTTACTTTTAACATTTCGTGACCACCATACTGGTATCAATACAATATAAAATATCATTAAAATTTTCATCAGCTACGGTTTGGCTTTGAAAGTTTTTCTGATTAGTTTTGTTATTGCGTCCTTCTAAATAATTAGCCACATCATATTTTGAATCGACATCAATCGGTGGGGCATAACGGATTTGGTTTTTGTTTTTAAGTTTAATATTAGAGAACAAAACCACGGCGGCATATGCTCCGCTATTATTAACTTGCAAGCAGTCGCTACAAACAGATGAGATTGTGCCTGTCGGTGAGTGCGAAGGAGTTATCGCATAAAAAAAATGATCTTTATAGTTTTGATACATTGTTTTTAAACGTGGAGGAGTTGTTATCATCAAAGAGCAGTCATTGATTACATTTATTCTGGATTTATTAAGGATATTATCCGAGGCAGGAATAACAAAAGGATACCGACCAAATAAATTTATTCCATTGTGATTTTTATCAGTATAGTTTTGACTTAACCTATAATCAGCCATTGAGGTTTTATAAACAGGATAAGGCAGATGGTTTTGATGAGGAGCAAGAGTTGCATATTCTGCCATACACATTGCCAAAGTTTTGGTAAGTTCGTCAAATCTTTGCAAGGTTTTGGGGCTTTTTAAAATCGCAGTAAATATCTCATCAGAGGTGACAGTTATCATTTTATCGTTGCTTTTATCGGCGGTGGAATAGTCTGTTTTTATAAAATCATCAAGGCTGTGAGGGTGCAAAGTGTAGTCATAATTATTGATGGAGTTTATAGATTCCAAATATTGTTGCGGGTCGTAGTCGGTGCGACAAGGATTATTATCGCGACCTAATCTTGCCTGATTGTTGAAAGGCGCACCAGGAGCTAACAACACAACAACTGCTCTGTTATGGGGTTTTGTGCCATAGATTTTTATATTATCCGCATTAAAAATCTCAAAATTACCATTGCTATCTTGATTTAACATCTTAGTCGTCACAGATACTGACGAATTGCGATAGGAGCCTGTGAGCGCATACCATAAACAAGAGTTGCTATTATCTTTGAAAGGCAGAGTTTTCATACTTTTCCACGGAAATCTACCGATAATATTTTCATCTTTTGAGCCACAATTACCATCGGAGTAACCAGGTGGTGGATGAATGCCTGGGCGATAATCAGGACAAGGCAAAAAGCCCATTTTACCAGATTTATTATTTTCTAATTCATAATAAACCATCGCATAGTTTAAAATTGCCTCTTTGGCTTGTTGCAAAACTATGTTATCAATATTTTTATTTTTGTTGTTGAGTGTTGTATGAGTTTGGCTGATTAAAAAAGCAATAGCAAGGAGCGACAACACAATGCTCGTTAATAATAATGCCATCCCCTGCTGTTTTTTCATCGTCTTTTTTCTTGTTCGTCTTTGAGTTTTATTTGCTCGCCATTTAACATCATAATCCATTGTTTATCCCGAGCCACTGATTGCGGATTTGGTAGATTATTATTGTTGTTAATAGTTGATGGAGTTACCACAGGGGCTACAACATTTTGACTTTGAGTTTTATTTTTATTTTTTTGCTCTAACCAAATTGTGCTAAGGTTTTTATCCTCTCGTCTGACATAACCTTTTATTTTAGGTTTTCTTTTTTTAACAACTTTGGGGGCAGAGTTTATAACAGCAGATGGCACTTCAATTCGTTTTTTTTCCAAATCGACTCTTTGTTCAAAAGTCGTAAATAGTCGTAAATTTTCAGAATCAAAAGCAAAACATAATTTAGTTGAAAAACTAAAAACAATTAGAACAAAAATATTTTTCATAAGTTTTTTACCCTGTTATCAATATCAACTAACATTTTTAATAAATTTTTCATATCAGATAATCTGGCAGAATTAGGCCCATCACTTAAAGCCGCCGCAGGATTGGGGTGAGTTTCCATAAAAATCCCGCTAATACCCACCGCTACCGCTGCCCGCGATAATGGTGGGATAAACTCTGCTGCTCCACCTGAGCTTTTACCCAAACCGCCTGGCAATTGCACCGAATGAGTGGCATCATAGATAACAGGGGCATCTGTTGCACGCATAATCACCAAAGAGCGCATATCAGAGACCAAATTATTATAACCAAAACTATAGCCTCGTTCACAAACACAGATATTTTTATTACCTGTGGTTTGTGCTTTTTCTACGACCAAAGCCATATCCTGCGGTGCCAGAAATTGCCCTTTTTTGATATTGATAGGTAAATTAGTTTTGGCAACATTTTGAATAAAATTAGTCTGGCGACACAAAAAAGCCGGAGTCTGTAACATATCCACCACATCAGAGACTTCATCCAATGGTGTGTCTTCGTGTACATCGGTTAAAATCGGCAAATCAAATTCATCTTTGATTTTTTGCAACATTTTCAAACCCACATCAATCCCAGGACCACGATAAGAATCCACCGATGAGCGATTAGCCTTGTCAAAACTGGCTTTGAAAATATACAAAATCCCCAGATCAGAGCAGATTTTTTTCAAAGTCGCAGCCACTTCAAACATTATTTTTTCACTTTCAATAACACAAGGACCTGCAATCAAAAACAGTGGTTTATCAATCCCAATTTTAGTATTAAATATTTTCATTTTTTTATTAAACCTTTAATCCCCATTCTTTTTCTGCATCAGATAAACTCATTCCCTCAACATTTTTCTCTGCAAGTTTTGCTTGTCTTAAATCTTTTAAATCCTCAAAATCTTGCAACTGCTCTTTTACTTTTAAAAACTCACTATAAGGTAAAACGGCAAACTCTTGAATTCCGTTTTTTTCTAATATATTTGGGTGTAGTGCTAACATAACAATCTCCTATTTATAAGCATTTTTTCTGTGCTTGATTCTATAAACAATAATATCAGATTCTTTAATTTCAAAAAGAACACGATAACTTCCAGCTCTAAGACGATATTCAGGTGAAAAATTTGTCAAATGCTTAACGTCACCTTTCAAATCATTTTTCATCATTTTAATTTTCTTAACAATGTTGTCTAAAATTTTTTTTGGTATTTTCTTGCCATCCTTAATTGCTCTTGGTTTTATTGTGATGTTGTAATTCATATTCACATATTTCTAACTTCTAAAGACAACTCAATAACCTCTTTGGTGCGAGTTAATAATTCGTCCAAAGATTTTGCCTGAGTATGACAACCATGCAATGATGGAACTGACAATACATAAAAACCTCCCCTATTTTTTTTAACTATAACATTGAATGTTTTGTTCATAATTTATACCTCTATTGCATGTTTCAGCCAATATAACAAATCAATCAAAATATTGTCATATTATTTTATGTTTGTTTTAATTGTCACCTATAACCAAATCTTTCTTTTGTTTTGCGGTTCTTGCTTGATATGCTCTGATAGAACTTACCCCCCTTTTGCACTAATCTTAAATTTGCTTTGTTTTTATGGTAGGTTGTAAATTTTTGGGATAATTTTTTATCCACAAAACTATATACCCCATCTATTATTCTTTGG
This sequence comes from Gammaproteobacteria bacterium, assembly GCA_003645455.1. Taxonomy (GTDB): domain Bacteria; phylum Pseudomonadota; class Gammaproteobacteria; order QNFE01; family QNFE01; genus QNFE01. Next base: position 13,618 of record QNFE01000015.1, read on the forward strand.
AGACCTTTGATATTTTACCTTTTTTAAATCAATTTTGTTTAATTCAATAAATCTGTCAATTATATCTGTCACAAATCGTCACAGTTGATTTTAAATTTTGCTAATTCTGCCTTGTCTTGGGTCTGGTTTAAAAAATAATAACATTCGGCAAAATTATTTTGCTCGTTTGATATTTTTTTATAAAAAGCAATTGGGATTGAAATTTTATTGCCTCCTATGGTTTGATTATTGTTATCATAAAGCACTCCGATAAGCACCTTCACTGTTTTAAATTTAACTGCCATTTTTCTTTCATATCTTTCTGTTTTTATCCATAGTTGACGATTAACCTGTGGCAGTTGTGGCACTACATTCGCCAGAGAATAGGTTTTTTCTAAGACTTTTTGGTTATAATCAAAGCTTGCATCTGATGCTAAATGTCCCCTATCGTATCCGCTGAATTTATAGTCTGATTTGCGACTTTGGTGTAGTTTTGGGATAAGTTTTTCGGCATAAAACCCGGGGCGTTTTTTGATGTTGTTTGTATTTACTAAATCGCCATATAGGGTATAACGGACATATTCTGCACCCTTGTATTCATATTGATAACAAATTTCATATTCTTGTTTGTTTATTGTTTGGGAGCAGTCTGAAAATGGGACAACAGAACAAGCACTAATAAAAAGCAAATATAACAATGTTAAAAAAATCGTTTTAAATTTAAAATTCATCGTATATAGAAAATAAAACCCACAATATAACATTTATTCTTGAATTTTTTTAAATAATCTTTATAATGTAGTGATTATTTTTATTTTTATTTTTTAACTACTTTTTAACTATTATGAACAATGATGTAAAGCACAATGAGAACGAGGATTTAGCTGATAATATTTTACCGGAGGATGAAAACCATATACCAGTTGATGAGGACAACTATGATGATAGCGATACCTGTGACACAGATGAATACTCTGATGATAAAAGCGAAGAAGATGAGCAAGAGTCACCAATAGATTCATTAGTCGCAGCAAACGAAGAAATTGATAGATTAAAAGACGGCATAGTTCGTAAACAAGCAGAGATGGATAACTTGCGAAAGCGTCAACAAAAAGAAATATCTAATGCTTATAGATATTCAATTGAAAATTTTGCCAAAGAAATGTTGGTTGTGTTAGATAGCATTGATATGGGTGTTGAGGCATGCCAAGATGAGAGTGCTGACATTAAAAAAATTAGCGAAGGTGTGGAGCTTAGCCGGCAGGCTTTTATCAAATCTTTGGAAAAATTTGACATTAAAATTATTAAAGCCCAAGGTGAGTTGTTTAATGCCGAATTGCACCAAGCCATCACCATGACCGAAAATAAGGATTTTAAGAGTAATACCGTCCTTGAAGTGATGCAAAAAGGTTATCAAATCTCTGATAGATTATTGCGCCCTGCGATGGTTATAGTGGCAAAATAACAAACTTAAATTTGTCAAATAAAAATAATAATAATCGTATTTTAAAAGTTGCAATCCCAGTTGCTCTAATAGACTGTTTTGATTATAGTGCCGTTGATAATTTACCTAAAAATCCTATCGGTTGCCGGGTTTTAGTACCTTTTAATAATCGTCAACTAATCGCCGTTGTTATTGCCACATCATCTACCAGCAAATATAAGGACACATTAAAACCAATAATAAAATTCTTAGATGATAGCCCTTTTTTTTCCTCAGATCTTTTAAAATTATCAAAATGGGCTAATGATTATTATGCCTATTTTTATGGGATGACTCTTAACCAAATTATGCCGGGGTTTTATCGCCAAGGCAAAGATGAATCTCAACTTTGGCAAACTATCTATTATGTAAATAAAACCACCAAAACCTTACCTGCCAAGGCCCATAAAATGCAACAGGTTTTAAACCTAATCTCACAGAACCCAACAACAGGAATAAGCCATAACAACCTAATTCAAAATATAAAAAGCTGCACTGCCATTTTAAAAAAATTAAAAGAGCAAAATTTTATTAAATCTGATGCATGTTTGCCTGTTATCCAAAAATCAAAAATTACCGATTTTGCCAAAAAATTGAATCCAGAACAACAGGTAATTTATGATAACATACAACAAGATTTAAATAATTTTACTGTGCATTTAATTGATGGCATTACAGGCTCTGGCAAAACAGAAATTTATCTACAATTGATTGATAAAATTTTACAACAACAAAAACAGGTTTTAATTTTAGTGCCGGAGATTGGGCTTACTCCGCAATTAGTGCAAAGATTTTCTTCACGTTTTGCCACAGAAATTATTACGATGCATTCAGGATTAAACCAAACTATCAGAGCGACAGGTTATCTGCAAACCAAACAAAATAAAGCAAAAATAATCATCGGCACCCGTTCGGCTATCTGGTGTCAATTTAAAAACTTAGGCATGATCATAGTTGATGAGGAGCACGATTCATCTTTTAAACAACAAAGTAAATTTTTATACCATGCTCGTGATTTATCGGTAGTTATTGCCAAAAACAATAATATTCCTATAATTCTCGGTAGCGCCACCTCATCAATGGAATCCTATCTAAATTGTCAGTCCAAAAAATATAATTATCATCTTCTAAAAACTCGTGCCACCAAAACTTTGCCACCTCGTGTCACCATCTCTGCTCTTAATAATTTAAAATTATATGAGGGTTTTGCAAGTAGCACTCTCACCAAAATATGCGAGCATTTAAGGCAAAATAATCAGGTTTTAATCTATATCAACCGCCGTGGTTTTGCCCCTAAATATATGTGTTTTGAATGTGGTGAGATTAAAACCTGTCGTCACTGCTCGGCGACCATGACCTATCACAAAGCTATCAACCGCCTGCGATGTCATTTTTGTAATGCTTTGGCAGATATAAAAGATATCTGTGAAAAATGTGGCTCGCATAATATTGGTGTTGTAGGATTGGGTTCTGAGAAAATTGACAATGTTATAAATGATTCATATCCTGCTTATAAATCTGTGCGAGTGGATCGTGACACCACAGCGAACAAAGGGCAATTAGAGCAAAAATTAAACCAAATAACAACCGGAGATTGCAAGATTTTAATCGGCACTCAAATGTTAGCCAAAGGACACCACTTCCCTAAATTATCTCTGGTGGTAATTATGGATGCTGATCGTGGATTATTCGGCACAGATTTTCGCTCAATCGAACATATGAGCCAAGAGATAATTCAAGTGGCAGGACGATCAGGACGCGAGGGCAAGCAAGGTGAGGTTTTGATTCAAACTATGCAACCGAAAAATCAGATCTGGGATCAGTTATTTGGTAGCTCATATTTTGATTTAATTTACAGTTATATCAAAATCCGCACCCAACATTCACTGCCGCCGATAACCTCACAAATTCTAATTAGAGCAAAAAGTAAAAATGCGAAATTTGCCGATAATTTTTTAGAAATTTTTAAAAACAATATCCCTCATGATCTTAAACAACAAATTAGAATCTTAGGTCCTGCCCCTGCCCCCATGGAGAAAATAGCCAATCTTTATCGTTTTAATCTGGTTATACTGTGTCATAAAAATATCTCCCTTGCCTCTTTTAAAAAATGGGTTTTACATTATATGGCAAACAATAAATATGCCAAAAAATTAAGTTGGAGCATTGATGTTGATGCGGTTAATAGTTGATAGTTATTAGTTAATAATTGACAAATAGAAAGACTTCCATTACAATAGGCGAACAAAAAAATCCGTCATAACGAGGCGGACGAGAATAATTGAGAGTTGAAAATTGAGAGTTGAAAATTAAAAACTTACAACTTTCAACCATAATAAACCGCCGTGGTTATCTCGTATTATTATCCGCATACTCCGCTTTTAGTCTTGTTTTGTCACAGGTTTAGTGCATACACAGAGAGATTAGAGTTCCTCACTTCGTTCGTGATGCCGCGGCGGTTTAAATGCTTGATATTACATCATTTTTCCGTCCGCCTGTGCCATGACAGGGTTTCTTTTTTGTAATGTTTTTAGTCTTTTAACCAAACCCCCAAAATCATAGATTTTGACCCCTTAAAAGGGGTAATTCATGGACTCATTGCATACCTTATTTTGCATCAATCCCATCCCATAATTGAGATATGGGTTTTACATCGCAAGCTTTTGCCTCATGCCAACTTTGTGATAGACTATCAAGTATAGTTTTTTTAGTTAAGGACTATCTGTAAATATGGACAATTTGAAAAAGTTGCGATAGATATTGTTTTGGAACTTGTTTTATTTCATTCACAAATTCATCTGTTGTATATTGTTGGGTGATAGCCATAATTTATTCAAAAACAAATATAAAAATCCGCCATAGTAACACAAAAAGTTGAAAACAAAAACAACATAATGTAAAATGGATATTTTTTTGAAAATCTTATGATGAATAATTTCACTTTGGAATATTGGATAGATGAAGACTGGTATATAGGCAGATTAAAAGAAGTTCCAAGTGTATTTAGTCAAGCTGAGACATTGGAGGGCTTGCAGTTAAATATTCAAGATGCTTATGAGATGATGCAAGAAGAGGCGATATTTAATCCTGTCAATGAATTGAAAACCAAAAAAATACCGATACAAATCCATTGAAACGAAATATTTTTTTAAAAGAGTTGCACTCAAAAGGCTGTGTCCTAAAAAGACACGGTGGCAGGCATGATATTTATATAAACACAAAAAGCTTTAAACAAAGCCCAATCCCAAGACACCCTGAAATTAAAAATTTGCTCTGTAAATTGATCCGAAAACAACTTGGAATAATATGAGGCCTTTGCATAATTCAAGCACAATTTATAAAACAAATAGATTGCATATGCTTATAGCAAAAATTCGTCATCACGAGCATAGCGAGGAACTCCAAAGGACTTGCCATTTTCCTCATTTTTGCTATAAAAATGCACTATTTTCTATATTCTCTAAACAACACTTGAATTATGCAAAGGTCTCACATAAAACATTGTGAATATATTTTTAAAACAATTTGGCAAAAATATTATTGGTAGTTTCAAAGACTTATTACCGATAATAGTTGTCATAGCTTTTTTTCAATTGCTCGTGATTCAAGAACCGATTCCAAATTTGGATTCGGTGTTAGTCGGTTTATTATTTGTCGCTTTTGGTTTGGCATTTTTTATTATGGGTTTACAGATGGCATTGTTCCCCTTAGGCGAGAGTCTGGCTTATTCTTTTGCCTCTCGTGGTAGTTTGAGCCTGTTATTTATATTTAGTTTTTTGTTAGGTTTTGGCACCACCATCGCAGAACCCGCTTTAATTGCTATCACAACCGAGGCTGCTAAGGTAGCACAAGATGCAGGCTCAATCGGCAAGCAACCCCAGGATTTAATCAGTTATGCCACAGGTTTGCGATATACCGTAGCGGTTGCCGTAGGCTTTGCGATAGTTTTGGGAGTATGGCGAATTATCAAAGGCACGCCCATTGCATATTGGATTATCAGCGGATATATTGTAGTTGTTATTATTACAATGTTTGCCCCTGCCGAAATTATCAGCATCGCTTATGATTCAGGTGGCGTTACAACCTCCACTATCACAGTGCCATTAGTGACCGCTTTGGGAGTCGGGCTTGCCACCTCAATCAAAGGACGCAACCCTATCGTTGATGGTTTTGGTTTAATCGCTTTTGCCTCGCTCACTCCCATAATTTTTGTGCTTTTGTATGGAATTTTGGTTTAAAAAGCAAAATAAAATTTTTATAGTATAATGTGCGAATAGCATAAATTAACTATCTAAAATTGGGGGTCAGTGTATAAGTTTCCGTTTTTTTGCTTGATACAAAAAATAAAAATTAATTGGTGAGTTGGTCTTATTTTAATAAAATTGATAATTTTAACAAGGGTAATTTTGCTTGTTTGAGTACATGTGATAAAGTGGAACGTTTAATCGGTTTATGAGCTGGAACTGTAATTTTTAACATTTGGCTTGGTGTTCGTTTGTGTAGCCTAATATGCGATCCTCTTTGCCGAACAACAACCCAACCATCTTTTTTTAAAACCTTAATTATTTTATCATAATTCAGGCTTGGCACTTTATTCATATTGCAACACTAAGATACTCTACATCAGTTGAATTATCAAATACAACATCATCATCCACCTCTTCTAAGTATAAACTAATTGCCTCTTTTATATTTGAAGTGGCACTTTGCCTCGTATCTCCTTCACTAATACAGCCTGGCAAAGCAGGAACAGTAACGGTCCATCCACCCTCATCGGATGCTTCATATAATATTTGTATTTTCATAAAAATCAGTAAATTTAAAAAATTATAAATATAACATAACAACAAACAAGAAGTTTTATTATTTGATAATTATAAAATGATCTAAATCAAATTCGTGGGTGCCACCAGTGGAGCCAAATTTGTCGCTATAATCAGCCTCGCCAAACATTCTTATTTTATTTTTTGGTGATACCGAGCGACCCTCAAAATAAGAGTGTTTGATTTTAACTCGCATTTGTCCGGTTTTATCTTTAAAGATATAAACTTGATTATCAACCTGCCGAATAAGATGCCCTTCCATAAATCCATCAGTATCTTTTTTGATGGATTTCATTGATTTGACTGTGATAAGTTTGGCACTACTAATGGGTCCTGAAAACCCTGCCATAACTAAATTACTGCCAAAAACCAATAACCCAAAAATTAAACTATTTTTTATCATCAGCGATTACCTTTTTTGGTTTTGATTTCATGCTATTAAAAACTATCAATAATACCAACGCAACAACTTGCACGACAATTAAAGCAACACCTATCAAAGGCATAGCCCATACCATAGGCGATATAATGGCAATATTCACTATGCTGATAATAATTGCTGTTATGCCAAGAGAATAACCCTTGCCAAAAGAAAAAATTGCCAATAATGCCACTAATACTGTTATATAACCACCAGCCCCTGGGATAACCAAAGCTATTATTGCTATCAACAAAGCCAATACTCCGAGCGTTTTACTCATAATAAATTCCTATAAAAAAACCGCAAAAAATAAAAAAACAAATCACTTGGCGGTTTGTAACAAGTGATTCAAAATATATCCTGTGTTTTTAATTATTTTTCAGTATAGGCTTGATTTTGCTCATATTGTTTTATCCTTTTGTCGCACATTCTTTTAAAAGAACGATTACTCCACATACCGCTACCAGATTTTTCTTTGGCTGTTTTTTGAGTTGTTATGGCTTTTTTAAATTGTCCATCTCGAGCATAAGCCGCCGCCAATGTATCGTAATAATTATATATCTTATAGGGTTTGAGTTCTATTGCTTTTAATGATAATTCGATAGCTTTTTTGCCATTATGATAACTGGTGTTTTTATATGTAGAATAAAACCATGCTAACTCATTCATAGCATCCACACCACCCAAGACAATCGCCTCTTTTAATTCTTTAATGCCTGCATCAAGTTGCCCTTTTTTAATAGCCTTGCTTCCTGTTCTATATAATTTTTTTGCTTTTTTTAAGTTGGCTCTTTTTATTTTATCTTCTTTTCTTTTTTTCTCTCGGGCTTCTTTTTGCTCTTGTTGTTTTTTTTCTCTTGCTTCTTTTTTTTCTTTCCTAACCTGTTCTGCTAATATTTTTTCCATGCCCTTTAATTCATCTGCTCTTTTGTTTAATTCCGCTGTTTTTAATTTTACTTCGGTATATTTTTTTGAATCTTTTTTGACATAGTTATAAAAACCATTATTTGTGGTTTCAAACATAAAACAGTAGTTTAAAACAATACAATCTTTTAATGATATGGAATTTTTATCACAGAATGATTTGAATTTATTATTTTTATTTTCTTTAAATTTTTTAATTGTTAGTTTGTTTTCAGAGCATTCACCTCCTTTGAGTTTAGATTTTTTAAGTTCATCAAATATTTTTTTAAATTTTTGATTTTCTTCATCATTAAGCATCAAAATGGAATCAGCAACCGTAGCAAATGCCGTTTTAGTTGTTTTTGAGTTTTCAACTTTAATTCTACCATCATCAAGTTTTAACCATTTGCAACTTTGTTTTTCGCTGGTATCTCGCTTTGTTGGGCTTGAATATGCTTCAATATAACAACTGCCATCTGCAAAAAATTCAAGTTTTTGATCTGTGAATTCAGATATGCTGTATTTATGCCAAACACCAATAATATCATCGTTATTTTTACCACAACTTGATAACAGGACTATGCTTACAACTACTATAATAATTTGTTTTATTTTGTTCATAATTTCTCCGATTTAATTTGGTTCAACTTTGAAAACAAAAGTTGAGTTAGGGTAGCCAGCTCTTAAAACATCATTAAATTTAAAAATATATGGTTTGTTGTTATCAAACTTTGGCATATTTTTATATAACATTCTTACCGCATGGCGGGTAATATTTCTACAATATCCATCATATTTTGGTAATTTAATTGTTTTGTTGTTTTGAGTGATAGTCCAGCCTGAAAAACAATAATCTTGTGGTTTGTTTTTAAAATTAGAAAAACTTATCTGAATGCCATTTTGATATGGACTGAGTTCTATCTTATGTTCTTCTACATATATTCGTCTGTATGTTCCTATGTCATATTCTAAAACATGATGGTAGCTTTTTATTGCGCCTAATGCGGAGAATGGTATTTCTTTGAGGGTTAGATTTTTTTTGCTGTCATCTCTTATTTTGGCAATGATTCCATTTAACTCAATAATCTGCCAAGTCTTAGATGATACATTATCTTTTAAAACTCTACATTGATTAAGAGCGGTTTCTCTTTTGAATTTTTTACAAGCCGTAACTTCTTCTTTTGATGTCATATGTTTGCAGGTATACTTATATAAACGTTCAGGTTTTTCGGCATCTCTTATTTGTTGAGGGTTAAGAGTTTTACATTTATAATCTTGTTGTGATTTTTTAAAGTCTTTTAATTGTCCTGTGTAAATATCTCTTATAGACACAACACCTCTGGCGGCATCTATGGTAGATTTAGGTTTTACAACAGGTTTAGGTTCAGGCTTTTTTGCAACAGAATTTTGTTTGGGTGTCACAACAGGTTCGGTGGTTTTTTGTGCCACGATACAACCAGATAAAAAAACTGCTAAAACTATTAAAATTATTTTTTTCATAACATAAACTCCATAAAAATTAAATACGAACTACACCTATTATTAAATTTTGTATTACAGGGCATAGACAAAAATTTACCATATTAGCCACACTTCCAAAAATACAGATTCTTTAAAAAGTACACAACAAAGATAAAACTCCAACTCTGGTAGTTATTTTGTTTTATAAATTCTTAAAAAATCTATCTCATCAGCATATTTTACTCTCAAAAGAGCTCTGCCGGCAAAATAACCTCCGACTGCAACAATAACACCCATATACCATATATCTGATGAAAAATTTATGGCTAACACAATAGCCAGAACTACGGATACAATTCGCAACAACAACATTAAGATACGCGGTGGTTCGCCATAATGAATTTCAGCTTGACAACCTTGACACACTTTTGCTCCATGTGGTGCTTCTTTCGTGCAGTGCGGACAAATTAAATCACTCATTTTATACTCCTAAAAAATTAAAAACTTTTCAAAAACTACATACTAAACACTAATACATTATATTTTCAAGTCACTATTCCATAAAAAATATGATCCATGTTCATTGGTTTTGGCAACACCACCTGCTTGTTTGCCTTTTTCAGTTAATTCTTCTTTGTTGTCTATTATTTTAATAAAACCATTTTTTACCAACCTACCATTTAATTCTTTTGTTGTAATTTGCAATTCTTTGGCTAATTTTGAGGTGGTAAGTTTAGATAATTTATTATTTGTTGGTTTAAATGGCTTGTCTTCAATTTTTTTAACTATTATTTCTAACCTCTCACTCTTTTTTATTATCCGTTCGGCTTCTGAATACACATCTTCATATAGTTTTTTGTCGTCTTCCGATGCATTGTTGCCATTAGAAACAAAAACTCCCATTTCATCATTGTTTATTTGGCTAAATAAATACAAATTAAGACTGGTGATAATACAAGAATTTTCATTTAAATAACACTTTGCATGTAGGTTTTTAATGTAGCGAGTTTGAATATTTTCCATCTTATTGAGCCATTCCGCTTCTTCTTGTTGAAGTTCTTGCTTGCCAAAAACAATAATAACATTTTTTTGATCTCGGTCTTTTTCTTCTAACAGTTCTTTTATTTTGTCACTAAATTTTAAGTATGGACTTATTAAAATAAGCCTATCTTTTGCTTCTTTTATCATTTTTTCTAAATGATAATTAGTTGGTGTCGTTCCTATAAATTTTGCCATGTTATTGCTCCTTTAAAAAATGGTTAAGTGAATTTTTGCTACAAGTTTTCATGATAATCTCCTTAAAATTAAAAAAAATAAAACATTACATTATAATAATGCAGACTACAAATCATCAGACTAATCAAATATTGTTGTGTTAAAAAACCAAATATATGGTAACTCGTTAAGTGGTGTCTTTTTGAATATACTGATACCGCCGGTTACATTATATTTATAACTTTGTATTTTTTCTGCACAAGTTTTGATTTGTTCACAACGAGTATAACCAGTTTTACCAAACAACCTGCTACTTACCCAAAAAACTATTTTTGTATTTTGAATATTATTATCTTTACAATATTTATCTGTTACTTGTTTAATCGAACCTTTTAGTTTCCACTCTTTAGATTTTCTCATAAGATTACTATGGTTTTTATAAATAAAACAACCATGTTGTGTAAGTTCATAATTAATTCTATCAACAGTTTTTTTGGTTGTTTTAAATTGATGATATTGAAATAGTAAAAAAGGTAAAACTATAACTGCTGACAAAATCAGTATTATTGCTATCATTACCTTGAATGTCCTTGTTTTTTTCATAATAAATTTCCTAAAAATTAAAAAATAAAATACTAACTGCTACTTAATCTGGTTTTTTTGCGAGTCTGTTGAGAAAAAGCATTAACCATCGGTAAAAGCAAATCACCTGAATTAAAATCATAATTATTCATATATTTTTTATCTCTTTTTATAATTAGTTTTGCCTTTGTTGCATGTTTTTCTTGATATTTAAAAGCATAATCAGAATCCCCAGATAATGTTGCTTTTATTCCATCTCCGTGAATAAAATTTTTATGTTTATGGTGAGGGTATTCTTCTCTTAATCCGTTTGTTTCTATCTCATTCCATTCTTGCTCTATCTCACATAATTCTTTAAATACTTTAACTTCATTGTGTCCATGACAACACTCTGGGGTTGCTAAATCTGATTTATGCAAAGAGCCAATAAAGACATTATCTTCATCCGACCATTGAACTGATTTTTTGTATTTTTTATTCATTGTTTTTAATGATTGCCGGCATAATTGACAAAAGAGATATTAAGGATAATATGCTTATTGATAAGATTATTATTAGTTCTGTTTGCATGTTATTTTACCACAACCACAAGATAATTATAAGTGAGATAGATACTATTATAAGAGTTGTAAGACTTAATAATAGCAAAAAAGACAATTTCTTGATTGCTCTCTGATCTCTATAATATCCAATAGACACTTTATCAAATGCTTTGAATAATGCTTTTTCTTGCTCTTCTTGCTCTATTGTTTGTTTTTTCATGTTGTTTTTTTAATTATTGATATGTTGCTGTGGTTAATAACTTATATTTTGTATGATAAATGCTATTGATTGAGCCTGTTTGAATATTAGCATCTTCAAATGTATGAGACAGTATTGCTATTTTCCTAGAAAATCTATCTGCATCTAATGCAACTGGATATTCTTCAAATATAAAGCCGTGATAATATTCTTGGTTTTGCAAGAACTCTGTTAAATTGTCTGCTATGTTTATAAGATGTCTTGTGTCATCAATATTAAAACCCTCTGTTAAAAACAACTTGCAATGAGTGTCATCGGTTTCATTCAATAAATCTATTGCTTGTGTAATATCACAATTATTGTCGTTTTCAATATCCCATTTACCAAGTCTATCCGTCCGAAAAGAATCTTTGGTGTATTCTAATATCCAGCCACTTTCATAAGTTGTTATGATTGTTGCAACAGGAGAGAGAGTGCCATCTTTTAATGCTGTTTTTGGTGCATTGCTTGATTTTTGACCTAAACTTAATAAAGCGGTTGCCATACCTGTTTGCCCTATTAGTGTAGAAATATAGTCATCATCAAATTTCAGATAATCTATCAATTTAGGGTCTTGCTCGTCTTGGGTTTTTCTGGTAAAATAATCAGTTGCCTCTGTTATGTTGAAATTAACAACTCTTGTCGTGTTTTGTTTTGGTGGGATTTTTAAAGTATAATCTGTCATATCAAGGTTGGTGAATCTATCTTTTATAACTGTTATTGTGGCATTGTTATATTTTCTATCACAAAGCAGAGTATTGCCGTCTGATATATAAGCATTATAGTTTTCATCATTATCATAGGTTGTTTTGTCGGTGGCAACATTCAAACTTGCAACAAAATCATTTTGATTGTTTTGATATATTTGCCATTGACTATAACAATTTTCAATGCCTTGATCTGTTTGTGGTTCTATTTTAATCGTGAAGCCGTTTTGATAGGGTTGATAGGTATAATGAAAATCTTTATCAATAAATATTTGATTGTGTTCTATTTTGGTCGTTAATTCCAATGGGGAAGTTGTATCGTCTCCGCCATTGCCTGTGCCACCTGCTGATGGTGTTGATGAACTGCCACCTCCACCTCCACCGCCCCCACCGCAAGCGGTGAGGGCGAGAGTTGTTGTCAAAGCTATTGTTGATAACAATAGATGAGTTTTAAATTGTTGTGTTTGTTGTTTCATTATTTTACTCCGTTAGTTGTTAATAAGGTTGAACATCAAATGATTGAACGTTATCCCCGGTATCTTTAATGTCGTCTATAACAATTCTATAATCCGAATTTGCATTAAAATTATCTAACAAATTAGCAAAATAGACCCAAGTAGTATCCACACCATAATTTGCACAATGTTGTGTTGCTCCGCTTTCTACATATCCTTCATAATATTCAGTCGTATCACTAAAAAGACTTTTTTCTATTATTTGTATTTGTTGTTGTGAACCACCTTGATATAGATAATTTGGCACTGATAGACCACAAATCCAAGGGGTATAACCACTCTGCGGTTCAAATAGGATTTTAAAACCATTTGAATATGGAGATATCGTTGCTGTCACTATATGGTTGCCAGAGCTATCATAACCATTTTTGCTAACTGGTGAGCCTTGTTGATAACCCACATCAAATGATGATGAGCTTCCACCACTATCGCTACCTCCTCCACCTCCACCTCCTCCACTATCACAAGCGGTCAAAGCGATAGTTGCTGTCAAAGCTATTGCTGATAACAATAGATGGGTTTTAAGTTGTTGTGTTTTTGTTTTCATAAAAAGGACTCCGTAAAGTTAAAAAAAATAAAAAAATGTTATATGATGAAACCTTTGCATAAATTAAGTAAAAAATAAAAATTCCTATTATGCATTATTAAAATTTATTAAAAAAGTCGGTTTTGCTCTATCAATCCTAACTTAGCATAACCTATTGTAATTATTAAGAAATATCTAAATAATTCACAAAAATCATGCAAATATGTCAATATCAAGAGAACATATCCTTTATTGCATGACTCCTAAAAGAACCCCGTCATAACGAGGCGGACGAGAATAGTTGATAATTAATAGTTAACATTTATTAGTTTAAGCAATACTATTAATTTTTAACTATTAACTAATAACTATATAGACTGCCATATCTCTTGCAAATTATCCGTTTTCTTTTAAGAGATTGCCACACTCGCGGGCTCGCTCGCAATGACGGATAACCTAAAGAATCGTCATTGCGAGGCGTAGCCGTGGCAATCTCCTGGGGTTTGCCTATCCCTTATGAGACTGCCACACTCGCAAGCTCGCTCGCAGTGACGGATTCTTTTTTTTGTTAGCTCGCTCGCAATGACGAAAGGTCATAGAGACTGCCAGCGAATTACCTAACTTATACAGCAATGGCGAGATTCTTGTTTTGTAGGTTTTATTCATAACTATCTTAAGGAAGCTCTGAATAACTCCAATAATTATTAAATCAGTAATTTTGCACCATCTTGCAAATTTTTAAAAAGCCACTATAACCCTGCTATTACTGGCTTCTTAAAAATTTGCAAGATGGCACAAACTCACTAATTTTCTAATCACCGCAGCTAATCAGAGCTTCCTTAAAATATCTGGGATATGACACATGCTATCTGTAAAGTTTATATTGGTTGTTAATGTTTTTTCCTCTTGCATATGGATCGCTTTCATTATCTGTTCTTTTACTGTGCCTTTGCCTATTCTTATCCCCATTTTTTCTTTGATAACTAACCAACATAATTTTTGAAATTGAGAAATTTTATCTGGATCGTCTGTGCCGGTATATTTTTTTATTTTTGTATTTATAAGAGATTTTGTGTTTTGTGGGTTTGGATCTTTTTGGAATATTTTTAAACGAGTGCAGAATTTGGTAAGATTAAATATAACATATAAGTCTAAAATCAAAGCCGGCAAAACTCGGTTTTTTATATCGCTTTTGGTGGTTGTGCTGAGGGTTGATAACATGTTGTTTTTGTCTAAATTGTTTTTAATGAAAATATCTATGGCTTTTATATCTTTGAAATAAGACAGGCATTCGTATTTTTTAAATTGCCTTTGTAGTCTGCCTATTTTTAATGTTTTGTTATATTTATTAATGTCTCTTGCTAATTTTAAAAAATGTTTGTCTGTATGGATGATTGTCAACATATTATAAAAATCTACATGTTTTTTTAGAACAATATTTATAGTGTCGGCAAACTTTTGAATATCGGCTGTATTCGTATTTATTGCAAAATACCCTATTAGATCTTCTAATAGAACTAATTTTAATTCAATTGGCATAAAATGTTTATTGATAAAAGTTGCCATTATGAACAATTTACACCGTTTATAAAAGTCGGTCTTGGTTTTTGCATAGCAACCTTGATTAAAATTATTTTAAAGTGCATAATTTATTGTGCTGTTTAATAATAAAAACTGCTATTATAATAATGAAGGGTGGTTTTAAAAAGGGAAATATGTTTTTTTAAAATTACCATTTTTGATGAATTGAGGATTTTTATTAAACTGACAATAATAAACTAAACTAATTGTTTGCAAAAAAGAGAACAAGAGGGGCAGTCCCCTCCACAAAAAAAATCCGTCATAACGAGGCGGACGAGAATAATTAATAATTAACAGTTATTAGTTTAAGTTCCGCTATTAATTTTTAACTATTAACTAATAACTATGTAGACTGCCATATCTCTTTTTGATGTCGTCATAACGAGCGTAGCGAAGTGATCTCTTTGGGTGTCCGTCTGTTGCAATGAGATTGCTTCGTCTCTTCGTTCCTCGCAATGACGGGATTCTTTTTTTTATTCGGTAATTGTGTAAAATTTAATTATTTTATAGTCTCTACTTAAAGTAGCAGGCTCGCTCGCAATGACGGAGGATTTTTTTGAGTTTGTTTTCGCCCTGCAAGATTAGTTATTTTGTTTTTATTTTTTAAATAATTAGAGTTATAACATAAATTTATTTTTGAATTGTTTGTTGTTTTTGGTGTAAGTTTTTGACAAGTTGTGGCAGTGTTTTTTCTTTGTGTAACATTTCTTTTTCAAGATTTTCTGCATCTTCTTGAATTAACCTATTCCACTCTTCTTGCTCTGCTGGGCTTTGCTTATCCCACTCTTTTTGTTGAGCCTCGTATTGCAACATATTATTATAGTGTTCTTGATAAATATGAGGGTAGTATTGTTGCAAATAACTCTCATCAATTTTATATATATCCATTCTTTGAAAAAAATTATCAAATAGAATTTTATCCTCAACAAAGTTATTATATTCTTGAAGTTTGGCAAGATTTTCTATTTTTATAATTTCTTTTAAATCCCCATCTAATGAACTTGTCGTGTAATTTATTGCCATTTTATCTTGGATTATCATCTTAGCAAATTTTTTAAATTTGATGCCTCTGGCAACATGATGAGTGGCGATAGACACTAAATCTTTATCTTTTTTATTTTTGCTTTTATTTTTTTTATTGTCAGAGTCATCATCGGAGTTATTCTCAAATAAGAAAAATTTAAGACGCAAACCAACTTTATTAGCAACAATAGGCAGTGAATTTTTCTTTTTTTTATTACCGTCTTTTTTGTCGGTATTTGAAAAAAATCTGCTGTAATGGTTTTGATGTAATAAAAAATATTCCCAATTAGGTGAGTGATCTGCCCCTTTGTTTTTTAGTTTTTGATAATAATAAACTCTATTGATATGATGGTGATAGTCGGTATAAAGTTTTAACAAAAACGGACGGACTATGAATGGTCTGGGGCTATTGCTTTGAATGGTTTCAAACATCACAGAGAAATCCAACCGATCTGTTGGTTCTATTTTAATAATATCTTGCAGTCCTTTTAACAAAGGATAATATTTAAAAATTGAAAACTTATTATAATATTCCAAACCGTCTATTTGTTTTAATTTATTTTTAAAATCAATTATTTGGCTTTCATCTGGAGTATTAGTGATTTGTTGTAATGTGATGGATAATTTATCAATCAGCTCTTGTTGTTCTTCAAAAATAGTTAAAACATTATAAAGCTTAACCCTTTTTTTAATTTGTTCGTTTAAATCGTTGGCAATCGTTTCTAATTCTTGCATCTGTTTATCTGTGGGGGTTTCTCTATCATCTGTTGGTAGATAATATTCAATTAACTCATCTGCTGTTACTGCGGTGGCTTTGGCATTCATGCTTTATCCTGTTAAAAATTATAGTTTTTTATCAAGTCCTGTTTGTATTTCTTGTTGAATATTTTTGATTAGTTTGATAGGATCTTCACTGTTACGGATGGGGCGACCTATTACTACATAATCGGCACCATTGATTATAGCTTGTTGTGCAGTGGCGATTCTTTTTTGATCGTCATCATTATTTTGTATGTTATGACCTGGACGAATACCGGGATTTATTATTAAAAACTTTTGTCCCTCTTGTATTGGTAAATCATCTCTGATGGGTTTGGTCTCTAAGGCGGAACAAACAACGCCATCTGCCCCTATTTTTAAAGCCTTACGAGCACGCATTAAAACCAAATCTTCTACTGTACCGCTCATCCCCATTTGCTCCAAATCACTTTTATCAAAGCTGGTGAGGACTGTGACGGCGAGGATTTTCATAGCAGATTTATCGGCTGTGGCAGCTTTTATAATTGCATCGTTGCCGTGAATTGTAGCAAACGAGACACCTCTATTTTTGAGTTGATTGACAGCAAGTTTAACCGTCTCTGGAATATCAAAAAATTTCAAATCCACCATTACTTTATTGCCTCTTTTGATTATCTCATCAATGGTTTTAAAGTGATTACTCATAAAAAGTTGCAAACCTACTTTAAAAAATTTTATATGGGATTCTAATTTTTGGACTAATTCCATCGCCTCATCGTGCGTTGAGACATCCAAAGCAAAAATTATTCGCTCATTTAATGGGATATTTTTTTTCATATTTTCTATAAAGCCTTTTAAAAAATTGTGGCGAGACAAAAGCACTAATAAAATTTATAATAACTTCCAAACTTTGGAATTATGGTTATAATTTAATTTTGTAACCTATTGTTTTTAAGAGAATTATGGGCGGAGCTAAAGCACCACTTCCGAAAAACTTAGGTTAGCCATATTCTCATAACATTTTAGGGTATTTAACATCAACATTGCTACCGTCATAAGCCCGACCCCCCCTGGCACCGGGGTTATATAACCTGCTTTTGACAAGCAAGATTCAAAATCTACATCACCGCATATTTTATTATTTTTATCACGATTGATACCAACATCAATAACTATCGCATCTTTTTTGATCCAATCACCTGTGACAAAATTTGGGTGTCCGACTGCAACTATTACTATATCTGCTTGTCTGGTTATTTGTTTTGAATTGGGAGTGAAGCGATGACAAACACTTATCGTGCAACCTGCAAGCAATAATTCCAAAGCCATCGGACGACCTACGATATTTGAGGCACCGACAACTACGGCATGTGATTTTTTAAGATTTACACCAGTGGAGCAGATAAGGTGCATTATGCCATATGGTGTGCAGGGGCGAACCTCTGGGACTCTAAGAGCTAATTTACCGACATTGCAAGGGTGAAAACCATCCACATCTTTGTGGGGATTTATTTTTTCAATTATTGCATCGCTACTTATTTTGTCTGGTAGTGGCAGTTGCACCAAAATACCGTGCACTTTTTGATCATTATTGAGTTTTTCAATTAGAATTATTAAATCTTGTTGAGTTGTATTTTCATCAAGATGATATGCTTTTGATTCAATTCCTACCTGCTTGCAGGAGATTTTTTTATTTTCTACATAAATTTTTGAGGCGGGGTCGTCTCCTACAATAATAACAGCGAGAGTTGGTGTTATATATGAGGTTGAAGATAATTTTTTTTTAATCTCATCTATCCGTAATTTAACTTTGTTTTTAACCTCGGCACTTATTTGTTTGCCTGATAGGATTTTGGCACTCATTTATTTAAAAGTTCCTCTAATTGTTGATGATTTTTAATTCTACCAATTTTTACTTTTTTCTTGCCGTCCGTTATCGTGGCAGTTTTGTATGAAAAAATTTGTCCTATTAGATTTGCTTTTAGTTTTATTGTGCTTTTTTTTTCAATTGGCAATTCTATTTTATCGGAGAATAAAAAACCAACATTTGCAAAAATTCTTTTGTTCGTTATTTGGAGTTTGGTGGTAGTATTTAACATTAGAGCATTCAATAATGCCAATAAAACTAATAAAAATACTGGCGGAAACAACATAATTATGCTTAAAATAATAGCAAGTAAAGTCGGCAGATAAATTATATAATGTTGTTGCGAGATAAAAATTGATTTTTCGTTTTTTGCTAATTTGTTCTCTAAATAATCCATAAAATGTTAAAATCCTCGTTTTTTATTAAAAGTGTTAAAATGAAACATTGGATAAAATCCTTGCGGATACCCACCTTGATAATTGCTATCTCGTCAGTTCTAATTGGCAATAGTTATGCGGGTTTAAAGATTGACAATATATCTATAACGATATTTATTCTATCTTTTTTGATAGCAATTATTTTGCAAATTATAGCAAACTTTGCGAATGATTATGGTGATTTTATAAATAAAACAGATAATAAAGATCGCACAGGTGATATTCGTGCCTTGCAAACAGGAGATATTTCACTGCAACAGATGAAAAATGCTATTATTTTTATGAGTGTTCTGGCAGTTTTTGTGGGTTTGATTTTAATCTATGTAGCTTTTGATAAAGATTTTATTAAGATTCTATTGTTTGTTTTGTTAGGGTTTATAAGTATTTTGGCAGCTTTGCGATACACTCTTTTTAATAAACCCTATGGGTATCGTGGTCTGGGTGATCTGGCAGTTTTTATATTTTTTGGTAATCTGGCGATTATCGGTAGTTTTTATTTACAAACATTGATTGTTGATTGGTTAATTTTTTTGCCCGCTTGGGGTTTTGGAGCAATTGCTGTAAGCATTTTAAACATCAATAATATTCGTGATTATAATCAAGACAAAAAAGCAAATAAAAAAACTTTGGTTGTCATTTATGGCATAGATTTTGCTAAAAAATATCAGTTATTTTTAAATATTATTGCAGTTTTATTGTTTGCTTTATCTGTTGTTTTTATCAAAGATTTATTAAATATGTTTATTATTATTGCCATAGGTTATATATTTTTTATCAAACCTGCGATAAAATTATACAAATCTCAATGGATATTTTTATACAACGACTATTTAAAAAAACAGCTTTTTTATCTCGCTATTTTTTCTATCTTTTACAGTTTCATTATTTAAAACATGAAAAACATAAAATTAACCGGGGTTCGCACCCATAACTTAAAAAATATTGACATTACGATTCCTCGTGATAAAATGATAGTGATTACTGGGCTTTCAGGCTCTGGTAAGTCATCACTGGCTTTTGATACAATTTTTGCCGAAGGACAACGGCGATTTGTCGAGTCTTTGTCCGCTTATGCTCGTCAGTTTTTATCTGTGATGGAAAAACCTGATATTGATTCTGTTGAAGGTTTGTCTCCTGCTATATCTATCGAACAAAAAACCCAATCTCACAACCCTCGCTCGACGGTCGGAACTATTACCGAGATTTATGATTATATGCGTCTGTTATATGCCCGTGCAGGTGATGCGCTCTGCCCTACCCACAAAACTCTCTTAGATGCTATGAGTGTAAGCCAGATGGTGGATAGAGTATTAGAATTTGATAAAAATGATAAACTTATGCTGCTTGCCCCTATCGTGCAGGATCGAAAAGGAGAGTATATAGGGTTGCTTGATGATTTAAAAAAACAAGGATTTATCCGAGCTAGAATTGATGGTTTTGTGTATGAATTAGATAACCCCCCTCAACTAAAATCAACCTTAAAACATACTATTGAGGTTGTGATTGATCGTTTTAAACCAAGAGATGATATAAAACAACGACTCGCTGAATCTTTTGAAACAGCTTTGAATCTTGCCGATTCAATGGCAGCTATAACTTGGATTGATGATAAAGAAAAAGGCACAATATATTTTAGCGGTAAATATGCCTGTCCTACCTGTGGTTATTCTATCGCAAAATTAGAGCCTAAGATGTTTTCATTCAATAATCCTGCCGGAGCATGTGCGATCTGTGATGGTTTAGGGATTAAACAATTTTTTGATGAGAAAAAAATTATTGTGGATGAAAATTTATCTTTAAACGAAGGAGCGGTCAAAGGATGGAGCAGTCAAAATGCTTATTATTATCAGATGATGAAATCCTTGGCAAATTATTATGGGTTTTCAACAGAAACAGCTTTTAAAAAAATAAAAGACGAATATAAAAAAATTATCCTGTATGGCAGTGGCAACCAAAAAATAAATTTTGAATATATATCCGATAAAGGTTTTTATAAAAGATCGCATGTTTTTGAGGGTATAATTCCTAATTTATCTCGCCGTTATAAAGAAACTCAATCAAATGCTATCCGTGAGGATATGACAAAATATATGTCGCAACAACTATGCCAAGATTGCAACGGTGGCAGGCTTAATTTGTCATCATCAAATGTTTTTATTGATGACACAAATTTACCAAAAATTACTTCAATGGCAATTGAAAAAAGTTATCAGTTTTTTAAAAACTTAGAACTTGCCGGCAAAAAAGGCGAGATTGCCCGACCGATTAAACAGGAGATTTTACAAAGATTAAACTTTCTTATCAATGTTGGCTTAGATTATTTAACTCTTGATCGTGGCTCATCCAGCCTATCAGGGGGCGAGAGCCAAAGAATCAGATTAGCAAGCCAAATCGGGGCAGGTTTGGTGGGAGTTATGTATGTATTAGACGAGCCATCAATAGGGCTTCATCAACGCGATAACCAAAGATTACTTGCTACCTTAAACAATTTAAAAAATCTTGGCAATACGATTATCATTGTAGAACATGATGAAGAAGCGATTTTAAATGCCGATAGAGTAATAGATATAGGTCCAGGGGCTGGCATCCACGGCGGCGAAATTATATTTGAAGGAACTCCTAAAAAATTACTACAGGATAAAAAATCTCTGACCGGAGCATATCTATCAAACCGCCGAAGAATTGAGGTTCCCACCAAAAGAAAAAAACCATTGAAACAAAAAATAATAATTAAAAAAGCCTGTGGCAATAACTTAAAAAATATTGATGTTGAGATTCCTTTGGGGGTAATTTGTTGTATCACAGGGGTGTCAGGCTCTGGAAAATCAACTCTTATCAACGATACTTTATATAAATATTTATGTAATGTTTTGCATCGTAGCATAGTTTCTTATGCACCTGTTAAACAAATTGACGGATTATCAAACATTGATAAAGTGATAGATATAAGCCAAAGCCCCATCGGCAGAACATCTCGCTCTAACCCTGCTACCTATACTGGTGTTTTTACCCACATCAGGGATTTATTTAGCAATACGGAACAGGCAAGAATCCGTGGCTTTAAACCAGGACGTTTTAGCTTTAATGTCAAAGGTGGTAGATGTGAGGCTTGTCAAGGAGATGGGTTAATTAAAGTTGCGATGCACTTTTTACCAGATATTTCTGTTGTCTGCGATAAGTGTCAAGCCAAAAGATATAATCGAGAAACTCTTGATATAAAATTCAAAGATAAAAATATTTACGAAGTTTTACAAATGAGTGTTGAAGAGGCTACGGATTTTTTTGTT
Source organism: Gammaproteobacteria bacterium (assembly GCA_003645455.1). Taxonomy (GTDB): domain Bacteria; phylum Pseudomonadota; class Gammaproteobacteria; order QNFE01; family QNFE01; genus QNFE01. The sequence continues at coordinate 35,946 of QNFE01000015.1, forward strand.
AATATTCCCACTATTTACCAAAAACTCAACACACTTATGGAAGTAGGTTTGTCTTATATAACTTTGGGACAAAATGCGACAACCCTATCAGGGGGCGAGGCACAAAGAATAAAGTTAGCCAAAGAATTATCAAAAAGAGATACTGGCAGGACATTGTATATCTTAGATGAGCCCACGACAGGATTGCACTTTCACGATATAAAACAACTCTTAAAAGTTATTACAACTCTGCGAGATAAGGGCAATAGTATTGTTATCATCGAGCACAATATGGATGTCATAAAAACCTGTGATTGGATTATTGATCTGGGTCCTGAAGGCGGCGACAAAGGTGGTGAGGTGATAGCCACAGGCACCCCAGAACAGGTGACAAAAAATAAAAAATCCTATACAGGACAGTTTTTAAAAGAAATTCTTGGCACAAAAAATTAAATTGGGACCTTTGCATAATTCAAGTGCTGTTTAGAGAATGTGCGAGCATAGTGCATTTTTATAACAAAAATGAGGAAAATGGCAAGTCCTTTGACGAATTTTTGCTATGAGCATATGCAATCTATTTGTTTTATAAATTGTGCTTGAATTATGCAAAGGTCTCAAATTATTTATTTTTACAAAAATTTTGAATTTTTAAAGATAGGTTTTTAATATCGGAGTCTTTATCAAGGCAGACAGAAATATGTCCACAACTTATAGGTTGGACATATTGAAAAAAATTACCGTAACGGATTAAAACATAATCCAAACCGCCACAGTCAATCTCGCCCCTTTGTTTGGTTGCCAACAAAACAAGCGGATTTATCAATAATTCTTCATATTTATCAGACTCATTATCGCTACTATTTTTGGTATGAGATTTGCTTTTCATCTGTAATTTGCCATTTTGATAAATAGCAACATATCTTATATCATCCGATAATTTAAAAATTTGTTTAATCACTGGATGCATCAAAAAACACCACTTTTAAAGTTAAAAGCGGTGTAGGGAGTTAACAAATTACTTCTTCTTCTGTTCTTTTTTGTCTGCTTTGGATTTTTGTTTTGCTGTTTTTTTATCTGCTTTTTCTTTTTGTTTTGCTTCTTTATTAGCTTTTCTCTGCTCCTTGCGAGCTTTTTTTAACTCATCTCTTTTTTGTTTGGCAGTAGCTGTGCAACTTTGTTTTTGAGCTTTTGCCTCATCTGCAATCTTTGCATTGCAAGATTTGCTTGCCGCTTTTAATTCATCTCTTTTTGCTTTGATGGCTTCTTTTTGCTCTTGACGAGTTTTTTTCATCATATTTTTTATGTATTCGCGACACTGTTTTTTTGCTGTTTTATCTTTGGCTGCTTGTTGACATTCTGTGAATTTTTTGTCTGCTTCTGCTTTGGCATCTTCAACAATTTTCTTTTTACTGTTTTTTAACTCTTGAGCCTGAGATTTTTTCTCATCACGACATTTTTGCCTATCTATCTTTGCTTTTTCCGTTATGTTTTTTCTGCACTCTTTGGCTTCTGCTGTAATTGCTTTGCCATCAGTAGCAGTCGCAGTATTAGATTCATCTGTTGCTACTGCACCGACAATACCTGTATATGCCAACATAAAAAAAGCGAACACCGCAACAAATTTTTTGTAAATGTTTTTCATAATAAAATTCCATAAGTAATGTAAATCGTCCGATAAAATACCAACCTGTGATACTATATTAGAAAATCCTTAAAATTAATCAGACATATAAAACTTATATATCAGCCAACCATAATACACTTTTTTATTTTTTATTTTTTATTTTTTGCAAAAAACTCGTAGGATTAAAAAATTTATCTCACTATGTCAAAAATTACAAGGGCGTTAAGGGGCTTATTTTATAAATATCACCACTATCTGTTGAAAAACATATAAAGCCTTGCGGGCTTTCTGTTACATCTCTAATTCTTTGATTAAGATTTTTTAACAATCTTATCTCTTGGCTTTTTGTAAAGTTTTTGTTTAAAAATGTTATTTTGTTGATATGGGTTAAAACTAATGAGCCAATCAACAAATCATCTTGCCATTTTTTAATCAGTTTGCCTGAATAAACCATTAAACTTGATGGGGCAATCGATGGAATATAAACTTTTATGGCATCTCTCATTCCTTTTTTACTACGATAATCGCCGACATAACTAAAACTTGTATATTCTTTGCCTTTTGAGACTGTCGCCCAGCCATAATTCTCACCCTTTTTGATTATATTTATCTCGTCTCCACCCCGTGGACCGTGTTCGACACTAAACAAAATATCACGTTTTTTATCATAAAATAATCCTTGTGGGTTGCGATGCCCAAAGCTGAAAATCTCATCTAATTTATTTTTATCACCGACAAATGGATTATCCGCAGGCACCGTGCCATCTAGATTTAATCTTATGATAGA
>QNFE01000016.1 GCA_003645455.1 Gammaproteobacteria bacterium
AAGAGCTTCAAATGTAAGCATAGTTGATAATATCATACACGATATATATGGAAATATATCAGATGGTGGAGATGGCATCATAGGCATAACTCCGCCTCCATCGAAATACGACAAACACCCAAGTTATGGAACAGGTATATTTGATTATCCTAAATACAGCAACAACAAAATCATAGGAAATACAATCGTAGGAGCCAATTTTGTAGGGGTCATGGCGTATTCTCCAAAAAACTACACTATAAAAAATAATACTATATATGGTAATAAAATTGGAATTCACTACAAAAAAGCCAAAAGCAACTCATCAGCTACAATTACAAACAATAAAATATTTATAACAAGCGGACCAAAAAAGCAAATTGATGACCCAAACAATTATATAGCAGTCAAGTTAAATAAAATAAAAGGTAAGTTAAAAATTGACAACAATACTTATGTATCGCCATATTTGGATAGTTATTTCAGTGCAAGAGGGAAAGGCACATTTGATGTTGCAGGATTAAAAGCAAATAAAAATGTAAGTTTTGAAAACAGTGGCAAGCACATAAAATACAGCAGACCTTTATATGTAGGTGAAAAAGTTGTATCAAATTTGATAAATGAAAATTTTGACAATTGTGATAAATTATCTTTTGGTAGCAAAAAAGAGTGCGACAAAAGCAAATCTAAGATAAAATCAAATAGCTTGAAACTATCTTTTGATGTAAAAAATGTAAAAAATGGTTTCGGTTCTAAAAAGGTGTTTAAGTTTAAAAAAGGTTCAATTTATAAATTTGAGTTTGATGCAATCGCTACAAAACCAATAATGTTTAATACAAGAATAAGCTCTCACAAGGGTGGATTTAAAAGGGGTACCGCATACAAATCAATAAATATTGGCACCAAAAAAACTCATAAGACAATATATCTAAAGCCAGTTATAGATATAACTTCTAATTTTAGCTTTGAGATAAACAAAAACCATAAAACAAAGATAAATAGTGTTTGGTTTGACAATATAAAATTAAGTGAAATCAAAGGCACAAAAGCAAATGTATCAGCAGTTGTCAAAACAAGCAGCGAGTTATCAAAGGCAAATGCCGACTCAATATTGATAATCAACCCTAGTAAAAAAAGCAAAAGTTTCAAAGTGCCAAGCAAATATAAGCTGCTTGAAACAAATAGTAGAAAAGTTACTATCAAACCGTATAAATCAGCAATATTGATAAAAAAATAGTTGTTGGGATTTAAAAAAATTGTAATATAAAATTTTTGGGTGATATTTTCCTCACCTTTTTACCTGTGTCGTTGTTTTGATAGTCCTGTATCTATGTGACATTTACAAGAATACCTAAAATTTTTATCTTAATTTATCCAATTTTTCATCCCTATTATTGTTTTATGCTTATGATGCTTACAAGTTCTTACTGACTCATCGTTATTGTGCTTGTGTTGTGAATAAGATTTTTTATGTTTATTTTTTATAATTCCCGAATAATTGCTCTTTTAACATCGTCAAGGGTGGCATTGATGGTTTTCATGGGTTTTGTGCTTTGAGATATCGCCGTATCTGGATCTTTTAAGCCGTGTCCCGTTAGAGTGCAGACAATATTACTACCTTGTTTTATTTTACCACTTTTTATATCGGCTATCGCCCCTGATAAAGAAATAGCCGAAGCAGGCTCACAAAAAATCCCCTCTTTTTGGGCGAGTAATTTTTGTGTATATAATATTTGCTCATCTGTTCTTTGTTCAAACCAACCGCCTGATTCAACTGTGGCATTGACTGCCATATCCCAACTTTGGGGGTTGCCGATTCTGATTGCTGTGGCGATAGTTTCTGGATTTTTAATCGGTTTATTGTGGATAAATGGGGCAGCACCTGTGGCTTGATAACCTGCCATAATTGGTTTATTTTTAACTTGTTTTTTATCATAAAATTCGCTATATCCCAGCCAATAAGCAGATATATTACCAGCATTACCCACAGGCAAGCAATGGTAATCAGGAGCCTCCCTTAAATCTTCGATTATTTCAAAAGCTGCGGTTTTTTGTCCTTGTAACCTATATGGATTGATGGAATTCACAATAGTTACAGGAGCATGATCTGCGACCTCTTTAACGAGGCTCATCCCCTCATCAAAATTGCCTTTTATTTGAATGACTGTCGCTCCGTGCATCATAGCCTGTGCTAATTTACCCATAGCAATTTTGCCCTCTGGAATTAAGACAAATGCACGAATTCCAGCCCGAGCAGCATAGGCTGCAGCTGCGGCGGAGGTGTTGCCAGTTGAGGCACATATAATAGCCACAGAACCCTCGTTAACCGCACGAGTTACCGCCATTGTCATTCCCCTATCCTTAAAAGAACCAGTAGGATTTAAACCTTCGTATTTAACATAAATGCTGCCATCAAAACCGATTTGTTTAGGGATATTTTCAAGTTTTATAAGTGGAGTATTGCCCTCTGATAGGCTAATTATTTTATCACCCTCTTTTACTGGTAAGTATTTTTTATATCTATTGATTAAGCCCTTATAGTGTTGGTTGCTGTTATTGGCTGTTGTCATACTTTAATCTCCTAATTGCTCGCATCTTATGCGATTATAACTGTGAACTGTGGATAATTTGGCGATTTTTGTGAGCGCCTCATCCATAAACCGCTCTTTGACTTGACGAGTTAAAATTATCAAAGGAACCTGTGGTTGTGGATTTTTAGTGTCGTGCTGAATGACTGCCTCAATGCTGATATTTTTATCTGATAAAATTTTGCTTATTTGTGCTAATACCCCTGCCTCATCAATAACTTGCAGATTTATATAATATGAACTCGTAATTTGTTCTATAGCCAAAATAGTTGTATTTTGCAATTTATTGGGCTGAAAAGCCAGATGTGGAACACGATTTTTAGGGTCAGAGGTTAAAACTCGTGCCACATCAATAATATCTGCTACCACAGCTGATGCCGTAGGGTGTGCTCCTGCTCCGGCACCATAGTATAAACTCTCACCTAATGCATCTGATTGTATCAAAACTGCATTCATAACTCCGTCAACATTTGATAATAATTTGTTATCAGGGATAAGAGTTGGATGGACTCGCATCTGCACCCCATTTTTATCTTGTTTCGCTATGCCTAAGTGCTTGATAACATAACCCAATTGTTTAGCATGTTTAACATCGTCTGGTTTTATAGCAGATATTCCCTCCGTATAAACCTTATCAAATTGTAATTTGATACCAAAAGCTATTGAGCTCATAATACAAAGTTTATGGGCAGCATCGATGCCTTCAACATCAAAAGTAGGATCAGATTCAGCATAACCTAAATCTTGGGCTTGTTTTAATGCATCAGCAAACTTAACATTTTCTTCTGCCATTTTGCTTAAAATAAAATTACCTGTGCCGTTAATTATACCTGCAATGGATAAAATTTTATTAGCAGACAAGCCCTCACGCATAGCTTTGATAATAGGGATACCGCCTGCTACCGCCGCCTCAAAAGATACAGTTAAGCCTTTTTTTTGTGCCAAAGAAAAAATTTCATTGCCGTGAATTGCAATTAAAGCTTTGTTGGCAGTTACAATGTGTTTTCCTGCTTCCAAAGCACCTATGACACACTTTTTTGCCAAATCAGTGCCACCTATTAACTCCACTATTATGTCAATTTGTGAGTCATTAATAACATCAAAAACATCCTTGCTAAATTTTACAGTAGATAATTTTAGTTTTTTCAAACACTTGTCGTCAAGGTTTGCCACCGAATGAATCACAATATCCCGCCCGGTGCGAGCAGCAATTTCAGTTGAATTTTTAATTAAAACCTCAACTGTGCCACCACCTACTGTGCCTAATCCTAAAATACCAATTTTTACAGGTTGCATAATTTTTTCTATTTAATAAACATATCTTTCATACAGCGAATGGCCTGACGGGTTCTTTGCTCATTCTCTATAAGGCTAAAACGGACATAATCATCACCATATTCGCCAAAAGCTATGCCAGGTGAGACAGCAACTTTTGCTTCAATTAGGAGTTTTTTAGAAAACTCTAATGATCCTAATTTTATATATTTTTGGGGTATTTTTGCCCAAACAAACATGGTAGCTTTTGGTTTTGAAACTTGCCAACCTATATCATTCAAGCCGTCACACAAAACATCACGGCGAGATTGATACATATTGCGAATCTCTGCCACACAACTTTGATCGCCCTCCAAGGCTGCAATAGCAGCAACTTGTATAGGGGTAAACGTGCCATAATCCATATAGGACTTCATTCTTGCCAAAGCACCAACTAATATCGGATTACCGACAACAAAACCTACTCGCCAGCCTGGCATATTATATGTTTTTGACATTGAATAAATTTCCACTGCTATATCTTTGGCACCCTTTACTTGTAAAATTGAGGGAGCAACAAAACTGTCAAAAACAATTTCAGCATAGGCTAAATCATGCACGACCCATATTTTATGCTCCTTTGCTATCTTAATTACTTTTTCAAAAAAATCTAATTCTACACATTGGGTTGTGGGGTTAGCAGGAAAATTCAACACTAACATTTTAGGTTTAGGCCAACTCTCTTTGATAGCCTTCTCTAACTCAGCAAAAAAATCAATATCTGGTGTCAAACGAACATGACGGATATCCGCTCCGGATATCACAAAACCATAGGGATGAATGGGGTAAGCAGGGTTTGGCACCAAAATAGCATCTCCTGGACCTGTGGTCGCCAAAGACAAGTGAGCTAACCCCTCTTTGGAGCCTATGGTTACTATCGCCTCTGATTCTGGGTTCAAATTTACATTATATTTTTTAGCATACCAATTACAAATTGCAGCCCGCAATCTTGGAATTCCCTTTGATAACGAATAACGATGAGTATCCCCTCTTTGGGCAGCCTGAATTAGTTTTTCAACTATATGATTAGGAGTAGGTTGGTCAGGATTTCCCATACCAAAATCAATTATATCTTCGCCGCGTGCACGGGCAGCAGCTTTTAACTCATTAACTATGTTAAAAACATATGGCGGAAGACGGTTTATTCGAGGAAATTCTGAGTCCATTTTTTGTATTAAGAAATGATTGAAATATATGGCGCGCCCGGAAGGATTCGAACCTCCGACCACCTGGTTCGTAGCCAGGTACTCTATCCAGCTGAGCTACGGGCGCAAAATTAAAAAAAAGATAACTATTGTATTGTTTTTGTTATCAACTGTCAAGAATTATTTACAACAAACAAAAACATTAACAAAAAAGGCGAACATTTTATTCGCCTTTTGATTAAAAACCAATTAAATAATTAGAATTTTTTAGGTCGTGCTTCGTTTACTTTAATGTTTCTGCCCATAACCTCGGCACCATCTAAGGCTTCAATTGCAGCCTTGGCGGCGTCATCATCGTCCATTTCAACAAAAGCAAAACCCTTAGAGCGACCATCAAACTGACGCTTTATAACACTTGCAGTTGAGACTTCACCAAACTTACTAAATTCTTTATTCAAGTCATCGTCCTCCATTTCCCAGGAGATATTGCCTACATAAATATTCATACTATAATTCCTCATTTGTCGTTGTGCATTAAAAATAATCTATCGAAAACCAAAACACACAACAGGGCATCAATAGCAAGTGATGAACGATCACTCGGATACAAACAAGTTATTATAATCATTTTTTTATAAATGTCAAATTATTATACCAAAAATAATAAGAAATTTTTTAGAACCTATGTCTTATCATAAACTAATACTCTCACATAAGCCGAGAATAATTTATAAAACAATTAAAAAAACATGCTTCACAGCAAAGGTCTCAAAATGAATTATTTTGAAGCATCCTCTACAACAGCACTTGATTTATACAAAAGCCTCATAACAGTTGGAACGTTATGTAGAAGACCAAAAATGATGCAAATAGTTTAGTGATATCGTCATTTTATAGTTTTTATGCAATAAATTAGATTATATTAAAGCTATAACTATATGAAGTTATGATAAAAAATAATTTTATTTACAGAATATTATTTGCATTTATTTTAAAAATAAGTTATGATAGCAGGCATATTTTATCCATTTTACTTTCTGTTGTTGTGATGTTTTATAAAATTATATTAGGTTGTTGTTTTTATTCACTTTGTTTTCTTATAAGTGACGCATCATTGCATGCAAAAGAATTATTAAAACTCAATCAATCGCATAACTATAAAAATGAAGTTATGCAGGTTTCTACTAAAAAAATAAGTAAAAATAAAAAAAGAAAGAGAAAAAAAACAAAAAAAACCATAAGGATGAAAAGAAAAACCAAAGAATCGTTATGCAGAAAACAAAAGACATCCTATCATAATTGTAAGAAAAAAAGATCTAAAAAAGGCAGTAAAATTAAAAACTGCATACAAGCTAAAAAAGCCTACCGTTCATGTAAATTTTTTAGCAAATCCATCCAATACAAAAAATTTTCAAAATTTAATGGAACCAAATCCAGCAAACAAAAACCTACTTCAACCCATTTTTATATTGCACTTGGTACTGAAAATTTTAGCATAAATAAGGTGAGTAACATAAGCATAGAAAGCAACCCTGTGTCTGCTGGAATCTCACTGGGTGCTTTTAAATATATAGATTTATTGAAAGGGATATATGTTAATCCCTATATATCTTCTTATGCAGGAGCAAGTTATAATAGATCTGATTCTGGTAAAAATATTTGGCAAGATTCATCAATAATGCAAGTAGGCATGAATATTGAAAAACGTTTTAATATAAAAACTGGGTTATTTTATGTTGCTCCATTTACAGGCTTTAAATATCGCTCAATGGAAGCATCAGCAGATAATTCAAATCAAACATGGCACATGACATCAACCTCATTACCTCTTGGGGCAAATATTGGATTTTCTTTATCTAAAACCATAGGTATGTTTTTTCAGATTGCCACAGATATCTTCTATTTTTCACAATACAAAGAAGTAGGGAACGCCAAAGCTGGTGCAGCCACCAATACATCATCAGGATTTAGTTATTTAATCGGTGTAAGCACTAAATTTTAAAAAGTAATCCAAAAATCAAACATCAAAATTTGTTAATTTTTTGACAACAAGTTTATTTTTTAATGTCACAAAAATCGGTAAGCCATTTTTATAGTTGGGGTAGCTTTCTCCGTCTATTAGTGGAGTTAGGTATGTGCGACATTTAGCTGAAATATCAAAACCATCGTCTGATATAAAATCTCTTGGCATAAATTTTTCAACATTTGCTACATCTGCAAGGTCGGCTTTACCAATTTTCCATTTATAAGGAAAATCTGATATTCTCTCAATAGTTGGCATTATTGAATTTTCACCTGCCAATAACATCTCTACTGCTGCCTCCCCTAATGCATAGGCTTGTTCCACATCTGATTTTGATGCTATATGCCTTGATGCTCTTTGTAGGTAGTCTGCCACCGCCCAGTGAAACTTATGACCCAAAGAATCTTTTATTATATTTGCTACCACAGGGGCAGCACCGCCTAACTGAGCATGACCGAATGCATCTTTTGTGCCCTGCTCTGCAAGAAATTTGCCATCTGGCCAGTGTGCTCCTTCTGATACCACTATCGTGCAATAGCCATATTCTTTAACTTTTTTATCGACTTTTTCTAAAAATTTATCCTTATTGAATTCAATTTCTGGAAATAGAATTACTACTGGAATATCATAGTCATCATTATTTATCAGACCACCTGCCGCTGCAATCCATCCTGCATGTCGTCCCATTACCTCTAACACAAAAATCTTGGTTGAAGTTTTTGCCATCGAGCGAACATCAAAAGATGCCTCTAAGGCAGAGATAGCAATATATTTTGCCACAGAGCCAAAACCAGGACAATTATCTGTGATCGGCAAGTCGTTATCTACGGTTTTAGGAACATGAACAGCCTGCACAGGATAACCCATTTTTTCTGACAATTGTGATACTTTGTAACAGGTGTCAGCGGAATCACCACCGCCATTATAGAAAAAATATCCTATGTTGTGTGCTTTGAAAACCTCTATCAATCTTTCATATTCTTTTTTATTGTGCTCTAAACTTTTTAACTTAAAACGACAAGAACCAAAAGCACCAGATGGAGTATTTTTTAAAGATGCAATATCTTCTGCACTCTCTTCATCGGTATCAATAAGCTCTTCTGTTAGAGCTCCAATTATACCGTTTTTACCGGCATATACTGTGCCAATTTTGTCACGGTGTTTGCGAGCCGTTTGGATCACTCCACAAGCAGAAGCATTTATTACAGCAGTTACTCCGCCTGATTGTGCATAAAAAGCATTTTTAACCATAATCACTAGTTCTCTTTAAAAATAAAAAGAAAATTATAACATGTTTTTTATAATTTATGTCAATATTTTTTATAAACTTTATATGTTTTATAAATTATGCTTGATTTGGGTAAAATTCTCATCTACAATAATTGCATTAACTCATCTATTGATGAAAAAATATAATCACCATGCCATTTTGATGCATCTTCTTGTTTATCAATGTATCCCCATTTTGCAACAGCACATGGCATTTTTGCCGCTATTGCAGCTTGCATATCGCGAATATCATCTCCGATATAGATGCATTTTTTTACATCAATATTGATTTTTTGAGCGGCAATTTTGAGCGGTAAAGGGTGAGGTTTGTTTTTTGCCAAACTATCTCCGCACACCAAAACTGCACAATTTTTATATATTTTTAAATGCTCTAATAGTGGTTTAGCAAACCCATGAGGTTTGTTGGTAACTATTCCCCATTTAATATTATTTTTATCCAAATATGATAAGATCTTGTTTGTGCCCTCAAAAAGAGCTGATTTATTAGTAAAATTATCTTGATACATTGTTAAATACTCGTCTTTCAAAGTCTCTTGTTTTTTTATAGAACATGACTGAAAAGCTAATTTTATCAATGCCATAGCACCTTGTGATACAAAGGGACGAATTATTTTTTGATCTAATTTAGTAAGATTATTTTTTTTTAAAAGCAGGTTTAGGGTGTCTGCCATATCAGGAGCCGTGTCCACCAAAGTTCCATCCATATCAAACAAAACTGCTTGAATTTTATTTTTTGGCATAGGTCATATAATTTACATCCAGATTATTGTCCGTTGTATAAAATTCTTTTACTAATGGGTTATATGTTATTCCTTGTGATTTGATGGTTTTAAGTTGTGCTTGTCTCACAAAAAAATCAAGCTCTGCTGGTTTGATAAAGTTTTCATGTTTGTGAGTGCCTTTTGGTAACATCTTTAAGACATGCTCAGCACCAATAATAGCAAAAAGATAGGATTTAAGAGTGCGATTTATAGTGGCAAAAAAAACAGCTCCATCAGGCTTTAACAGCGAGTGAATAGCACTTAACATAGAGCCAACATCTGGAATATGCTCTAAAACCTCCATACAAGTTACAACATCAAATTTGTTTTTATTTTGAGAAGCTAATTCTTCTGCGCTTATCAATTGATAGTTTATATTTTTAAGTTTTGATTCTGCCATATGGAGTTTAGCAACCTCTAATGATTTTTTTGATAAATCAATTGCGGTCACCTTTGCACCCTCTTTTGCCATAGATTCTGATAAAATTCCACCTCCACAACCTACATCAAGAACTTGTTGGTTTTTTAATGTCACATTGTTTTGAATAAAATCTAATCTTAGTGGGTTTATATCGTGCAGAGGTTTAAAGTCACCTTTTTTATCCCACCAACTCGCCGCAAGACCAGAGAATTTATCAATTTCTTTTTTGTCCACATTCATATTGAGACCTTTGCATAATTCAAGTGCGGTTTAGAGTAATAAGAAAATAGTGCATATTTTATTAAAAAAAGAGAAAAATAGCCTGCTATTTGACGAATTTTTTGATAAGATAGGTGCATTTTATTGTTGTTATAAATTGTGCTTGAATTGTGCAAAGGTCTCATATTATTGTTTTACCTCATATTGCTGTAAAGATATCAAACCATTTATAACCTTACAATAGCTTAGCTTATCTGTATACCAGTCACTTGTTACATATCTTGTATAGTTTTTCATAGTGTGTTTTGCAGGCTTGTGAGTATGACCGTGAATTATAGTGTTAATTTTATATTTTTTGACAAATTCATTGATAAGGTTTTCACTTACATCCAAAATTTCATTATCTTTTTTTTGATTAGCATCGTAACTTACATCTCGCAAAGATTTAGCAAATTTCTCTCGCTCTATTAAGGGTTTTGATAGAAATTGTTGTTGCCATTTTTTGTTTCTAACTTTGTTTCTTAATTCGGCATAATTTTTATCATGTAGGCAAAATAAGTCACCGTGAGTAATTAGAGTTTTATTGTTTTTATAATCAATTAGATAAGGATCATCTATCAAAATTATGTTATATTTTTTTAATAGTTTTTTGCTTAGTAAAAAATCACGATTACCGACCAATAAACAAACACAACAATTATCGTTGATATTTTTAAATAAGTTTAAAACATCAGTATTAAAACCATACTCACAATCATCGCCTAACCAATAATCAAATAAATCCCCTAAAATATAAAGATTATTTAAATCATCTTTAATGGTGCTTAAAAAACCCTTTAAAAGATTATAAGACTCTTTATTGTTCTCTGATAAATGCAAATCTGAAATAAAATAATCCGCCATAAACTAATTAAAAATTATATAAGTTTTTGTTTTTGTTTATGTGATGTATGCTTTTTCAATTATGATGCTTTCTGTGGGAACATCTTGATGAAATCCCTTGTTGCCTGTTGTCATCTGCTCTATTTTATGAGCTACATCCATTCCTTCTGTGACCACAGCAAAAACACAATAACCCCAACCATCAGTGGTTTTTGAGCTATGGTTTAAAAACATATTATCATTAACATTGATAAAAAATTGTGCCGTGGCAGAATCAGGATCTGATGTTCTTGCCATAGCGAGAGTTCCTGTTGAGTTTTTAAGTCCATTATCTGCCTCATTTTTTATCGGATCAGATGTTTTTTTCTCATTCATATCAGCATCCATTCCACCACCTTGCACCATAAAACCCTTAATCACCCGATGAAAAATAGTGCCATCATAGAAACCATTCTTAATATAGTTTTCAAAATTCTTACAGCTTATAGGTGCTTCTTTTGAATATAATTGGATTTTAATATTGCCTTGATTGGTTTCTAAAATAACCATTGTTTTATTCTCCTTGTAGTTTAATTAATTTTTTTAATACATTATCGCTGTGCTTGATTACATTGCCTGCTCTTTTGCTGCGAACCTGTAAATTCCTCCAACGATAGCGGATTATTTTTTGCGGATCAATGATGAAGGTTGAGCGAATAACTCCCTCATATTCTTTGCCATAATTTTTTTTCATGCCCCATGCATCATAAAGTTTATGGACAGATTTGCTCTCATCAGATAAAAGAGGTATTTTTAAATCATATTTTTTGATAAATTTGTGGTGAGATTCACCACTATCAGCACTTATGCCAATAATTTGTGCATTATTTTTGCTAAAATTATTTTTAATTTCGCTAAAATCTATCGCTTCATTGGTGCAACCAGGAGTATCGTCCTTGGGATAAAAATATAAAACCAGCCACTTATCATCAAAGCTCGCTAATTTATAACTTATGTTGTTGTAGGTTTTTAGGTTAAAATCAGGAGCTTGTTGCCCTATATCTATCATATTATTTTTTAACCTTTATTGATTTTATGACTACCATTTTTTTTGGTACATCATTAGCAAACCTACCGCTTGGACCTGTTGGCATATTATTTAGTGTCTCCATAATATCTAAACCCAATACAACTTTACCAAACACGGCATAACCCCAACCCTGTGCATCTTTGGATTTAAAATCTAAAAATTTATTGTCGTTCATATTTATAAAAAATTGTGAGCTTGCCGAGTGTGGGTCAGATGTTCTTGCCATCGCAATTGTGCCTTTTGAATTCAGCAAACCGTTATTAGCCTCATTTTGGATCGACTTTTTAGTAGGTTTTTGTTGAAATTTTTCATCAAAACCGCCGGCTTGATTCATAAAATTTTTAATAACTCGATGAAAAATAACTCCGCTATAAAAACCACTTTCAACATATTCTAAAAAATTTTTTACACTATTTGGTGCTTTTTCAGCATTGAGCTCTATCACAACATCACCTATATTAGTGCTCATAACAACCTGTGGATTATCAGCAGAATAGGCAGGATTAAGCCCTAAAACTGCAAACAATAAAGTAAGGATAATAAATTTAATTTTCATATAAAATAACTCCAAAATAAATAAAAAACGAATATTATAACAAAAGATTTATCTTAATAGAGACCTTTGCATAATTCAAGCACAATTTATAACAACAATAAAATGCACCTAAAAATGCACCTATTTTACCAAAAAACTCGTCAAATAGCAAGCTATTTTCCTCTTTTTTAATAAAATATGCACTATTTTCTTATTATTCTAAATCGCACTTGAATTATGCAAAGGTCTCTAATATAATTTTATTTTTTATCATAAGGATTTTCGTTATCCTTGCATATTATTTTCAAAGGAATTCCTTTTAATTTTAAGGTTTTGATAAAAAAATTATTCAAGTAATTGTGGTAACTTGGGGGGAGTTTTTTGGTTTTTGTGCCATGAATTATTATAAGTGGTGGGTTTGAGCCTCCTTGATGAGCATATTTTAATTTTATTCGGCGATTGGAACTTTTTGGTGGCTGGTGGGCGGTTGTTGCCTGTTTTAATAAAGTATTTAAGACAGGAGTTGATATTTTTATTCTTGTTTGGTGCCACAGCTGTTTAATTTGTTTGAATATTTTTGTTTTAGGAAAATCATTGATGGCAGATATATTTTCAATTATTGCAAAATTATCAAAAGATAATCGTCTTGTGAGTTCTTGGGTGTATTTTAGTTTTTGGTTATGATTTAATTTGTCCCATTTATTAGCAAGGATTATTGATGGTTTACCACAGGTTCTTATATGGGATAAAATGTGTAAATCTTGAACTGAGATATTATCACTGGCATCTGTTAAAAACAAAACTACATCTGATTTTTCAATCGCTTGATATGATTTTATTATGCTATATTTTTCTATCTCATTGTATATTTTTCTCTTTTTTCGCAGCCCTGCAGTGTCAATTAAGGTGTATTCTTGTTGTTTGTAGGTAAATGGCACAAAAATACTATCTATTGTAGTGCCTGGTTTGTTAAGAGTTATGCATCTTTTTTTATCTATGATGTGATTTAAAAGAGTTGACTTGCCAACATTTGGTTTTCCTACTAAACTTATCTTAATTGAGCCATCATCGTCATCTTTGTTTGTATCTTTATCTTTATCTTTATCTTTGTCGTTAAAATCTACATCTTTGAAAACCTTATCCATTAATTGCTTAATTCCTCTACCGCCTGCGGCACTTATCAGCAAAGGCTCTCCTATTCCTAACTCCAAACAAATCGCATTGACTTCATCTTGATTTGTGCCATCAATTTTATTAGCAAGTAGATAAAAGTTTTTAGCATTTTTTCTTAGACTCTCGGCTATATTAAAATCCAATTGATTGATGCCAATTTTTGCATCAACCATAAAAAAAATTATATCAGCCTCCTCTATTGCTATTTGAGTTTGGATTTGAGTCTGATTATTTAGTGGCTCACTCTCATCAATTATACCTCCTGTATCTATTATTGTGTATGATTTTCCCCCTATTTTACCATCACCGTATTGACGGTCACGGGTCAGCCCTGCATAGTTTGCCACGATAGCATCTGATGTTTTTGTTAGGCGATTATATAGGGTTGATTTACCAACATTTTGTTGTCCTATAAGGGCAATAATTGGTTTCATTTAAAGTGAATGAAGTTACGATTTTGTTTTTTAACCACTACCAAATTGTGATATTCTCCATTTGCAGACTGAACATAAGCCCGATTATCTTTAATTGTTATCTTACCAGATAAAGGCATGGCTCCGTATTGAACTTGTGAAATTGTTCTGCCATTTCTGGAATCCAATAGATGGATAAAACCAAAGGCATCAGCTACAAGCAAATTATCACCTATTAATGTAGGTTGTGATAAATTACGATTTTTTAACGATTTATTTTCCCACAAAACCTTGCCTGTTTCAGGCGACAAAGCTTTTAAAACATCATTTTCATCAAAGATAAAAATTGTTACACCATCATAGACAAAACTATTAAATGTGGATATGTTGTTGATCCATTTTGTTTTAAAGTTATTTAGTGATATACGGGTCACAATGCCTTGATAACTGGCCGCCACTATGTCCCGACCTATCAACAAAATATCTGAATTTATGTCGTTTAATCTTGATACCACATTATCTGCATAGATTGAATGTAGTTGTTTTTTCAATAAAACTCTACCATCTTTTTCATCTAATATTGCAATTTTACCATTATCTAATCCTACTATTATATATGTAGATATTGATAACATTTCAGATTGTCCTTTAAGAGAAAGTGGCGGTAGGTTAAATTTCTGCTCCCATAGGAGCGTGCCATCATCTATGTCAAAAGCACTTATTGAATTGTCGCCACCCTTGACTATAAGCTTTTCTCCCATAAACATAGGGTTTACATTAATTTGTGATAAAACTTTGTTTTGCCAAATTATTTTACCATCAGTAGCATCCAATACTACAACGTCTCCATCTGAGCTACCGAATGTTATCAGATCGTCATTGTGTTGTATGCCAGATGTCACCTTAAGATTTAATTGCTTTTCCCAAACAAAGAAATTATTTTCATCAATGGCAATAATTTTACCATTTTTGGTGGCGAGGAACACTCTATTATCAGTGACAGCAGGTGAGAGATTTATAGTTTGATACTTATCATCCGTGTCAATAACTTCACGCCAAATCCGTCTTAAAAATAAACTCTCTTCATAGTCGGTGACAAGCATTGATGGCTCTGTTTTGATATAATTTTCACTACTACAAGATAATACTGTCGACATAAAACAAAACAACAACAACATGTTTATTTTTTTAACAGTCAATTTTGTTATGAAAAGGTGCATTTTGTGTGTTTTATAAATTGTGCTTGATTTATTCAAAAGTCTCTATTTAACGCTATCTAACTTGATATTCAATATCTCAGATACTTTAGGATTTTTTGCAGATGATAAAGCACGAATATAAGACTCTTGTGCTTTTTTATTTTGCTTTATATCCTTATAAATGTCCCCCATCGTTTCTGCAAAAAGCGTACTAAAGCTCAAAGGGTGATCTATTTGCAAAACTTTTAAGGCCTCATTGAATTTTTTTTGTTGTTGCAATACACGAGCAAGCCTTACTCTTGCTAATAAAGAAATATCTTTATTAGCATTTTTCACCACCCACTCTAATGATAGCTGGGCTTCTTTATATTTTTTATCAATAACAAATGATTTTGCCTCCAGCAACGATGATAACGATACATAGATTGAAGATGAATAATCTTCTTTTAATATTTTGGTGTTTTCATTTATTGCTATGTGATTTTTTTCCGTCAAACCTCTATATGATTTTTCGTAAAAAGATGATGCCAATGATGATTGTTGCTTTTGCCATATGCCATAGTATTGCCAACCTCCTATCAAAGAAAATCCTAAAACGATTCCTGTTATAACTGCTTTGCCGTTTTCTTGCCACCATTTTTTGATAGCATCTATTTGTTGTTCTTCGGTTTCATAATCAATCATAAAATTGCTCCTTAATAAATAAAGTTAAATCGCTCATTGCGACGTTTTGCTGTGGCTTTTCGCTCTCTTTTAAAAACTTAATTGCTACTATATTTTTAGATAGCTCATCATCACCTAATATTATAGCTAATTTTGCTCCGCTCTTATCAGCTTGTTTAAATTGACTCTTAATTGAATTATTTGTCATATTTTGCACGACAATTAGGTTTAAATTGCTATTGTGGATACTTTCACTGATTGAATTTGCATAGGGCAATACATTGTCTCCCTTAATAATAAGATAAACATCGGTTTTTTGTTTTTTAATTTGTTTTTTTCTGTTGATGATGAGCTCTATAACTCTCTCAATTCCGATGGCAAAACCACATGCAGGTGTTTTGTCGCCTCCTAATATTTCAACCAAACCATCATATCTGCCACCACCGCATATTGTATCTGAACTACCTAATTTTGTAGTTTTAAATTCAAAAACTGTTCGGTTATAATAATCTAAACCACGCACAAGATTTTGATTTATTTTATAAGCCACATTATTTTTTTGCAATATATCTTTGAATAAGTTAAAATTTAATTTTGATTCATCGTCTAAGAAATCCAATATATTTGGAGCATTTTTTATAAGCTCGGCCATTGCAGGATTCTTAGTGTCCAATATTCTCAATGGATTTGTATGTAGCCTTTTTTTACTATCTTCGTCCAATGATGATAAATTGTTATTAAAATAATCAAGCAATTCTTTTTTGTGAGATATCCTTGTGTTGTTGTCACCTAACGAATTTATTTCTAATTCAATATCGCTATCTATTGAAAGTTTTTGCCATAATCTATTAACTAATAAAATAAGCTCTGCCTCAACTGCAGGAGAGATTAGTCCAAACACCTCACATCCTGCTTGATGAAATTGACGATAACGACCTTTTTGTGGTCGCTCATAACGATACATAGTGCCGTTATACCACAGTTTTTGAATCTTTTTATATGTTAGAGAATGTTGAATTACACAACGAACTGTAGAGGCTGTGCCCTCTGGTCGCAGGCTTAGGCTCTCACCGCTGCGATCATTAAAACTATACATTTCTTTGGAGACAATATCTGTTATCTCACCGATAGAATGGTTGAATAATTTTGAGGATTCAAGCAAGGGGGTTCTTATTTGCTTGTAACCATATTGGTTAAATATATTTTGCATCTGCACCTCAACATCTTGCCATAAAAAACTATCATCAGGCAAAATATCGTGCATACCGCGGACACTACTTACAACCCCCCTATCATTCATGTTTTTGTTCTTGTATTTTTTTTAAATTTTTATTATTTATACTAAATTTTGCAGTATTTGATAAACGAATATATTCTTTAAAATCAAAATTAACATCATTTACTTTAACTGATACAGTTGATGCGTTACCAATCGATAGATAAAAAGGATAAAAGCCTTCTATATTTATTTGTTCATTTTTATTTAACAACTTATAATAGAGTTGTTTTTGTGATCTGTCTTGAATCTCTACCCAAGATTGATCTGTGGTAGAAATATTAATAGTAAGCTTAGGTGGCAATATATTTGGTAATAATTTATCATTGATGATTTTTTCTGTATTAGGCTTTAATTCTACATCAGTTTTTTGATAATCAGGAACAGGTATCTGGCTTGATGTAATTGTAGCTGGAATATCTGCAATATCTGCTGTTTGCTCCTCATTTTCTGGCTCTATGGAAGCTCTTGTTATAGGAGCCACTTTATCAGATATTTTATCATTGACCGCATTGTTCACATTATTGTTGTTTGTTGTATTTTTGTTTATTTTTTGCGCTTGCTCTATGTTTTCTTTTTGCAATCTCTCTTCTTCATTTTTTATATACCAAATAACTACAACAACGATTATAGTGATAAATGCAAATAAGTAGATGGGTTTAATTTTTACTGACATACTGGTATTTTTATTCTTAGGTTTCAAGAGTTTTTCAATAGGGACGGTTGCTTTTAAATAATCTTGAACTAACTGATCGGCATCTAATTTTAAAATTTGGGCATATGATCTTATATAACCACAAACAAAAGCAGTAGATGGAAGGTTTTTAATGTCCATCTCTTCTATTGCTTGAATAATTTTCGTCTCTAAATTTAAAGAATTAGCAATCTCATCAATAGATGTCTGATTAGCCACTCTCGCTGATTTTAATTGAGTGCCAAATGATTCTTTATCACTTAGTGGTTGTTTGGTGTTACCAGTTGTTTTGTTATTGTTGTTGTTGTTTTCTACAAAATCCTGATTTTCAATTATCATTGTCATAATATTTTTATTATTAAGTTTAAAATTTTCTAGCTAATTGCCCACAAGAGGCATTTATATCAAGCCCACGAGTGCGACGTATCATAACTCTTATTCCTTTGTTATGCAAATAATCGGCAAATTTTCTTATTACATTTTCATCTGATGTTTGATAATCACAACCTGAAAATGGGTTATAAGGAATAAGATTTACCTTAACCTGCAATGATGATAATAACTTGACTAATTTTTTAGCCTGCATCATATCATCATTGACATTTTTTATCATCGCATATTCTATCACTATATGTTTTTTTCTGTCCGTTTCATTTTTTACAAACCTATGGCAAGCCTGGATTAAATCATTCAGAGGATATTTTTTATTCAATGGCACTAATTTTTCTCTTAATTTATCATCCGCTGCATGTAATGAAACCGCCAGACTTACATCTATATCACTCCTTAACCTATCCATCGCAGGGACAACGCCAACTGTGCTTACTGTCACCCGTCTTTTGCTGTGATTGTAGCCATTATCGTCCAACAAAACAGCCAAAGTTTCAAGCACAGCTTTGTAATTTAACAAAGGCTCGCCCATTCCCATAAAAACTACATTGCTAATAACCGCAGGCTGTATCAACTCACTCATTAAGCGATATTGACCGATAATCTCAGCGGCGGTAAGATTACGAGCAAAACCTGAAAAACCTGTGGCACAAAAAGAGCAATCCAAAATACAACCAGATTGTGATGACACACACAAAGTTCCGCGATTATTTTCAGGAATAAATACCGTCTCAATCAAATTCTGATCCGCCAATTCTAACAAAATTTTAATCGTGCCGTCGGATGATTTTTGTTTTTTAATAATTTTAGGCTCATCAAGACAAGCATTTTGCTCCAAAAACTCAATAGATTTTTTAGAAAAATTAGTCATTTGCGAAAAACTTGTCGCCTGTTTTTGATACAACCAACTCATAAGTTGGACGGCACGATATTTTTTCTCGCCATTTTCAATAAAATACCGCTCCAAACTTTGGCGACTTAACCCGATTAAATTTTTTTTTTCTGTTTTCATTATGGTAAAATTTTATCAAACATGGTTTTGATATAAGTGTTTTTGTCATCTTTTTGAAATAAAATATTTTTATTCATCAATTCTTTTTTTGTAAAATCATTATTTTCTAATCCCAAATATCCTGTGTTTGAAATTATAAAAGAATTTAAAATTATACTGTTATCATTTAGATTTTGTTCTTTTTCTTTGATGGTTTTGGATAAATTTATTTTTTCACTATGTTTTAAATCTGTATGATAAATGCCCTTAGGGTCAATAAAATTTATATATTGTGTGCCATTCTTTAAAATCCACATAATAAAATCAGGATAAAATCCACTGCCCCCTGCAAAAAACCCTATGCCAGTTTTGGCTTGGTTTCGCAACAAAAATACCTCGCTTTTATCATCATCATTATTATTTTCATTAGATAAGTAGCCTTCTAAGTCTTTGATAAAATCCATTTCGCCCTTATTTAATTCTATGGGTGTTATATTGATAGTTTTTAAGTTTTTTAAAGATTTTGTTTGATAAAACAAAGGATTATACAGGTGGGATAAACTATTGAATGATTTCAATCGTTGCAACTTTATAGTTGATTTTATATTTTTATTTTCTTTTATCTCCTGTTTTAATATGTTAAGCTGTTGAATTAAATTATCATATTCATCTTTTTCTTGCTCTGCAACAAATATTTGATACTCATCAATAAAATTAGCATCGTTGTCGTTATCGTTCAGATTTTCATAAACCATAAAACCTTTTTCATAGTTATTTTTATGATACTTATAAAATTCATCTGTATATTTTTTAAGCAACATTATAAAAGAATCTTGCACTCTTTTGTAATCATTAAAATTGTTAATTTTAAAATAATCATCAGGGGCTTCTAATCTATCATACCAACCATCTTCTTGGATAAAATTATTATAGATAATCGCTTTATCAATAGTTAAGTTAAAATAGCCTTTTTCATTTTTGTAATCTATAATTTCTGTGTATATTTGGTCTGTGTTTAAAAATGCTAAGTCGGTTTCTTTGTTAAATTTAAAGTTATGCGGTTCGTTAATATAATCTTTATCATCACTAGCAGATTTTATGCCTATGATTTGGGCTTGAATATATAAATTTATAACAACTTTTTTTGCTATGTTGTTATAATCTGTGTTTTCTGTGTCATAAGACAATTGTATATTTTCATTATCTTGGTATTTTTTGCCCTCTTGTAATTTTAAAATTTTTAAGTTTTTCTTTTTATAGGCATTGTTTTTTAAAACTGGCAACACCATATCATATCTATCACCACTTGGCACTCCTTCACTTTGTAGATAGGTTTTAAAAGCATCCATATAATTAGCTTTTAAGCCGAAGATATTTAGGGTTTCAACGGCTTGGTATTTTATTTTTAATTTTTTACCACTTATAGCTGCACTTCTTTTGAGACAAAATTCATAACCTTTGAGACGCACTCCACGACCAAAAAGTTGAATAACCTGCGAACCTTCACTTTTGCCCATATTTAAAAGCCCCATCGTAGAAACACGCCAACTGCTCCAACCTTCGGTAAATTTTCGCGAACCGATTAAAATATTTATGGTTGATTCTGCATTATTGATATTTAAAAACAAGCTTTTATCAAAATTGTTACTTGAATGTTTTAAGTTAATTTCAGGTTTTTGACATAACTTTAAAAATTTTTTGGTATCACCTATGTTTATAACTCCGAAATAATCTGTTGCATTTTGTCCTATTTTCAAAGCAATCTCACCATCAGCTGACTTTAATTCTTCTATCTGTAAACTGCCACCATTGTTGGTATGAAACACTATTTTTAAAATATCCTGATATAACTTTGCTTCATTTAAGCCCAAAGACATAAGATAAACAAATCTATCGGCAAATATATCAGATGAATTGGTGTTGGTGATTCCACTATTGCCGTTCATTATGTTTTTAATTGCTCTTATTGTAGATTCTCTTGCTTTTTGGGAGGTAAATTTTTCAATGAATTTTAAAATATTAGTGATATCTGACCCC
This sequence comes from Gammaproteobacteria bacterium, assembly GCA_003645455.1. Lineage (GTDB taxonomy): Bacteria > Pseudomonadota > Gammaproteobacteria > QNFE01 > QNFE01 > QNFE01. Next base: position 21,063 of record QNFE01000016.1, read on the forward strand.
TCGTTTTTTGATAGGGTTTTGGTAACCTTGCCACCTGTAAAAACCATCAATGGGTTGGTTATATTATATTCTGCCAGCTTCTCATAATTACCATTAAAAATCTTTTTTTGTTGATAAAAACTCAATAACGAACCAACCAGATAATTATATTTTATCAAATCCTCATCTGGCTCTTTTGTCAGATTCAATATCCTATAATCCTTGCCAAAACCATCATTATAAAAATGCTTATAACTATAATCAAAAATAATTGATTTTGCATATTCCTGGATTAAGTCGTCTTTTTTTTCACCTTTTGCAGCACCTATGGCTTGTCCGAAGGTGGCACTATATTCAAAAGCAAAACCTCTCTGGCTTAATTTATCACGATTAGTTTTCCACTCATCGCCACCTGTGCCGCGATGCCCCTCATCAATAAAAACCAAATTATTGTTATCAAAACTATCAACAGCAAATGTTGTCTCTCCCTTATTTTCTTTTAATTTGCTTATCTCCAAAACCTCAACGATGGGGGTTGATAAATTATTTTTAAATAAGGAGCCAGATGACGACTCTTCTGTAAACCGACAAGCATCAAGACCATTATTTTTAAATTCTTTTAAATGTTGGTGGCTTAATCCACTATTAGGAGTAATTAAAATCGCTTTATTTATCTGTTGGTTATTATAGTATGTAAATTGCATCAGGTTGATGTGCATAATCAAGGTTTTACCAGACCCTGTGGCACTATAAAAAGCAATTTTATTAAGATCATCTAATTCAAATTTATCAATCTTATTTTTGGGTGATTTTAGGCAAATATTTGGGTTAAAAACATCATCAAGATATAGATTCAATTCTTTTAATAAGTTTTCTTTTGATGAAAAAAATCTATCAAGGTAAATTTCAGTAAACAATAACATAAAATATTGAAAATATTTCCACTTAATTTTTTGGGTTAATTTTTTGCTGTGGCGGACAATATTATTATCATATTCCAAAAGTTTTGTTTTATCTAATTTTTGGTTATGGTTATGGTTATCATTATTATTGTAGTTGATAACAAGTGGCAACAAACCATAGTAAAAATCAGATATACCCTGCTCGTCTATTGTATATTCATATCTATTGTCGTTCTTGATAAGATCTGCTATATCCTGCAAACTATCAACATTATCATCGCCAAAAAGTGACAGCAAATAAGAATTTAACACTAATTTTTGATTAAATGGCATAGGTGATGACGATAACTTTTTTGGAGATTTCATAATATTTGCCAATGACCGCCTTTCAAACCATCTACTCTGATTAATCTATTTTCGTCTTTTAATTTAATCATGTCTCGTTGTATTGTTTTGTCGGTGACATTCAATTTATCGGCTATCTGCAAAACTGTTAAATATTTATTTTTTTCAATCAATTTTATTATATTTTCCAGTCGTTTTTTAGGGACATTTTTAGGGACATTTATAGGGACATTTTTAGGGACATTTTTAGGGACATTTATAGGGACATTTATAGGGACATTTATAGGGACATTTATAGGGACATTTATAGGGACATTTTTGGCTTTTCTATCTTTTTGATTTTTTTCTAAATCCCGTATTGTTTTTAAAATCACCTCTAACATAAACTCTATGAAAGGTGTGCTTTCTCCCAAACTTCCTGACTCTTCCAAAACATTATAATACCTCTCTTGATTATCCCTTATGATGCTCTCTGTGGGAACTGCATTAAAAACTTGTCGCCAATGATATAAAATCACACTTTGCCACAGCCTGCCAATCCTGCCATTGCCATCACTAAATGGATGAATAAATTCAAATTCATAATGAAACACACAAGACTTTATAAGTATGTGTTCGTCGCTATTTTTAAGCCATGCAAATAAATCTGTCATTAAATTAGACACAATACCATGGGGAGGTGCTATATGTGAGACACCACCTTTACCACCGACACCTACATTTATGCCTCTGAAATTACCAGCAGTTGTTAAAATATCATTCATCAATATGTTGTGTGCTTTAAGCAAATCATCTAAACTATCATATCTATAATTTTCAAACTCTTTATAGGCATTTATAGCGCCCTCAACTTCCAAAACCTCTCTGTATGTGCCTAATACTTTTTTGCCCTCTAAAATAGCCGTAATTTTTTCTTCTCCCAGAAAGTTACCTTCTATCTCCAAGGTGCCGGCGATAGTTTTAATGCGGTTTATTTTGCGAAGTTTTGGAGTTATTAGCTGGGCGGCTTGATATTCTAACTTAGTTAAATCCTCGCCTATTGCTGTCGCCAAAGACAACATTTTAGATGTTATGTTGTAGGGTGGTTTATAACCCTTATAAATTTTATTATTATTATCTTTATTGTTCATTGTTGCCAAACATTAACTTTTCAAATTCTTGTTCTATTAAAACAGCATTTTTTAAATTGCTGTCGCCGTTGACATAAACTATATCAAAATCATCTAAAATAAAAAGTTTGTTCTGCTCGCTTTGTTGCACGAATTGATTTAATTCGTCATTAGTTTTGTTGTCTCGCCAGATTATAAGAATTTTCTCGTCTTTGAGGTTTTGCCCGGTAATCGTTAAAAAGCCTTGGTTGTTATTAGCAAACTGACAACAATTAACATCTCTCTTATGACAAGGGGACATGTCCCCTTGTTGGTTCTTATGTAAGTCCGAAGATATATCCTTAACTGCAACTGCCGAGTTATTAAAATCAATTTTTTTAACTATGATTCCTAACAGATAATTAAAAGTTTCTATTAAATCAATATTTGTATCTTTGGTTTCTCCGACAGACGAGGTAGCGATTTTGAGTTTATAATCAAATGGAGTTTTAAAAGTATCTATATTTAAAAGTGATTTTTGCGATTCATAATCCAAAGAATAGTTTAAAATATAATCCTCTTTTAATTTTTTATTTTTTTCAAAAACATCCTGTTGGTCTTTCGTTTGTTTGGCAAATTCAAGGTTATTGAGAGTATCTTCATAACTCTCTATTTTAAAATATTTAAAAAGTTGCGATATGCCGTTTTTTGTGCCATTTTTATTATTTTTATTGTTTTGCGGTTTGCCGTTTTTCCATTCATCGCTATAAATTACTTTTTGGATTCGTGGTTTCAAAACTGTGTCAAAATATTCGCCCATTTCAACGAGGATATATTTTCTTTTGCCGTTATCCTCACGATTCAAATTTATAACTGCATGCCCTGTTGTGCCAGAGCCTGCGAAGTAGTCAAGGATTGTTTTTGAGTGTTCTTTATATTGTATCAGGTACTTAATTAGAGACACAGACTTTGGATATTTGAATACTTCTTCACCAAACATGTTTATTAAATTTTTTCCTGCTTGTTCTGTGGTAGAAACACCAACTCCTTTATCTATAAAATTAGGTGGCACCTCTAAATCATAACTATTTTTTTTGTAAGAAAGAACAATGCTTTTAGAGCAGTTAATTGTTGTAAAATTATCAAGTTCTTCATTTAATTTATTCTGCGTCCAAATAAATTTGTTTTCAAAAGTTGCACCATTAAAATTTTTACCATTTTTGATTATCATATCATTTAACAGAGTGTTAGGATATTTTGTAGTTCCATAAATTCCTGATTTTATAGTTGTGTCCTTGATTTTACAATTTATACTGTTAGCAGGAAAATTTAATTTTTTTATAGTATTTTGAGGTTTAGTAAATGGGTCATCGCTTGAACTGTTTTTTTGGACACCTTTGTATTTTTTAGAATCTTTCTGTTTTTCATAACCCAATACATACTCTATATTTTTTTTAATTTTTAGCGATAAATTTGGTGGAGTAGCAGATTTAAACCAATTCCATTGCCCTAAAAAATTATCAACACCAAATATTGAGTGTTTTAATATTTTCAATTTTTCTATTTCGCTATCATCCATGCTTGTAAAAGTGTTACCATCATCACTCATTAACTCTCTACCCAAAGCCAACCTATCAAACATAAAACTTAACCAACTGCTATGTTGATAACTATCATTATATAAAAATCCATCACTTCCAGTATTATAAGGCGGATCAATATATATAGTTTTTATTTGGTTTTGGTATCTGTGTTGCAATAAATTTAATGCCCCAAAGTTTTCACTTTTTATTAAAACTCCATCAATGGAATCATCAAGGTTTTCGAACTCGTTTAATAATTTATATTTGAATTTGATGTCAAAAAATTTGGTGTCTAATACGAGATATTGATATTGCTGCTCTTTTAAGTTGGCAAGGTTTTTAATTTCTACATCAAAAAGGTTTTGCCACTCTTTTAACTGTTCTTGGTTGGCAAAAATTTCTTTATAATATTTCTCATCTATTTTATCGAGAGTCAGGCAATAATTAGTTTCAATGATAAACTTTTTCTTCTCCCATAATCTTTTTTGCAAGTTTTCTAATTGTGATAAAAAGTTTATTATTTTTTGTGCCACTTCTTTGAATATTTTTATCTTACCCATTACCTCGTCATATTTGATGGGGTTGCTGTTTATAATATCATCAATGAATAACATTTCATTTTTAATATAAAAATCTAATTCCCGATTTAAAAATCCTTGTAAATCTTTGTGGATAAAATAATCAAAAGAATTTTTGCTGGTATAACTTTTTAAGTGTTTTTCAAGGAGTGTTCTGTTTTTGTTTTTTTCTGTGGGGGATAAAGTGTTTAGTGCTGTTTTAAAGTTTTCATCTTTAATATTTTCAAGGATTATATTTATTGCTTGTTTGTTTAATTCGTCTTGTTTAGATCCCCTGTCTACTGCTTTATAATCAAAATTTATATGCAGTTCGTTATCTTTTTTTGACAAGGGGACATGTCCCCTTGTTATAACCGCATCTAATGGTTGTGCTTGTGAATCAATCAGAGACTCCCTATGTGAGGTTAAAAGTTCACATCCTATATAGACAAATCTTCGCTCTTTGTCGCCTGTGGCTTTGTTGTTGTTTTGGGTTATATCTGCCTCTGATAGTTTAAAATGAATAGTTTTGTTTGCTATTTTAAAACTATAATCTCTAAAATACTCACTACTTTTTATATAATATTGATCTGCATTCGCCCAGTGGAGTTTTACCTCTTCGCCTTCGTAGGGAATCGCATAGGTATCTTTTTTATAACGGCGGAGGCTAACAAAATCACCATCTTTATAATATCGCTTGAAAAAATTAGATAGGTGCGAGAATACATCATTTTCAAGGTCTTGATTGGTTGATAGGTTTGATAACTTTTGATTTAATTCAATATATCTTTTAACATCATCAAAACTCTCACAGAAATTTTTAGTTGCTTCATCTCCATCAATATATTTAATAACAGTATCTTCTTTTTTTAACTCCTCTAATTCATCTTGCTCTGCTTTGTTTTTACTTTTAGAAAAAGCATCTGTAATGTTATTTAATAAATCCTTTCCTAAAAACTCATTTATCTCATGGCTTTTAATGTTCATAATCCGATAAATACCAAAGTCTAAATCACTTTGATCAAGTTGAAATATTTGGTTTAAAATTTTTACCAGTTTTTGGTAATTTGGTGGTTGTTCTGCCATAAAAAATTACACAATGAAATAAAATAAAAAAACAACTATTATAACATTTTTTAGTTTACAAAAATACAAGAAAAATCCCGTCATGGCACAGGCGGACGGAAAAATGATGCAATATCAGGCAACTAAATCGCCGCAGCAATGACGAGAAATCCGTCATAACGAGGCGGACGAAAATAAAGATGTAGTGCAAAACAATGAACCGCCGTGGTTATCTCATTAAAGAAGCCGTCATAACGAGGCGGACGATAAAACCAAGGTGCAATGCCAAGCAATAAAACGCCGTGGTTATCTCTCTTGCTTTTATCCGTCCGATAACAAGAGATTGCCACGCTACGCTCGCAATGACGGGGGGTTTTCACTCGCAATGACGGGTTTTTTTGGTTCACTCGCAATGACACGAAGTCCGCAACTTGGAGCGAGAGTAGCGAAGTGTGGCAGTCTCTTTGGGTTTCCGTATACTACAATGAGATCGCTTCGTCTCTTCGTTCCTCGCGATGACGGATTCTTTTTTTGATCTAATCAATCTCCTCAATCCATGCGGTCTGAATCGCTTCCAATATTCGCTCGCTTGATTTATTTTTATCATCATCAAAATCATCTAAACTACAAATTTTATGATGCAAATCTGGGAATGAGATTGACAAAGGATCATCATTTGGGTATTTTTCACATAATTCTATTGTTATATCTTGAATATCAAGCCATTTCATATTATTTCGCCTCGCTTACCATATTTATGGTGTGTTTGGGAATCTCCACGACTAAATCTTTATCCGCTAATATTGTCTGGCACGAAAGACGAGAATCCATATCAAGCCCCCAAGCTTTATCTAACATATCATCCTCTAATTCATCCGCCTCGTTTAAGGATTCGCCACCTTCACGAATATGAATATGGCATGTCGTGCAAGCACAACTTTTTTCACAAGAGTGCTCGATAAAAATATCATTTTCATTCGCAACATCACAAATGGATTCTCCACTTTTGATGTTTTCAATTACAGCTCCTTCGGGGCATAATTCATCATGGGGTAAAAAAATTATTTTTGGCATAATATTATATTTTAATCTCCGGTTTTTAAAAATAATTGTGGATCTACCCATGTGCCGTTTAATCCTATCGACCAATGTAGATGAGCACCTGTGACACGGCCTGTTTTGCCGACCTGTCCTATTATATCACCTTGTTTGACAACATCCCCCACCTTGACATCAATTTTACTCATATGAGCATAAAAACTAACCAAGCCTTGTCCGTGATTTATAAAAACACAATTTCCTGAGAAAAAATAATTACCAACTTCAATTATTTTGCCAGCGGATGGGGCTTTTATCGGTGTTCCTGCGGGGGCTGCAATATCCATACCGCCGTGTGGGCTTCGTGGTTGTTTATTAAAAAATCTTCGCAAACCAAACGAGCCGGTTTTTATGCCTTTGACAGGAATTGAAAACGGAATATTCGGCACAACATCTTTGTCGTAGTGTTTTTTGGCAACAGCAATTGCTTTGGAATCTTCGGTTATTTTTTTATAATCCATTTTGCCGGGGTTGACAAATTTTTTATTTTTAATTGTTATATATTGAGTTTTATACTTTTTATAAACAACTTTGAACCATTTTTTTACTCTTTTTTTGTTGTTGATATAAACATTGATAAAATGGCTACCAATTTTTATTTTTAAAGGCAGGCCGATTAAGGCATATTGTTTGTTATTGTTTTTAACTATCGTAACTGTCTTGCCATAAAAATTTGCCGATATTTTATCGTTTAAATTATCAGACAAAAGCATAATGCGCACACCACCAGGAGACGACAAATTAACCGGTAAATTTGTGGATGAATTTGGGGTTAAATTCGCCCCATATGATAAATTCACGACCAAAAAAAATAATAAAAACCGAATTAAATTAAAAAACATATTGAATCCTCTTTTAAAAAACATTAAAATAACAAAATTTCGCTATTATAACAAATAATATGGAATATTTACCAATTTTTATGAATATCAAGGGTGCGCCTGTGTTAGTTGTAGGCGGTGGTGCGGTTGCCTCTCGCAAGGCTACATTACTTATCAAAGCACAAGCAGATGTGACTATTGTGGCAGACAAATTCAGCCCATTGTGCGAGAGTTTGGCGGCTAATTTAATCAATCGTAAGTTCATAGATGACGATATAAACGACAAAACTCTAATTATAGCTGCCACCGATGACAACAAATTAAACCTTAAAATCTCAGATTTAGCAAAGAATAAAAATATCCCTGTTAATGTTGTGGATACCCCTGATATGTGTAGTTTTATCCTACCTGCCATTTTAGATAGAAATCCTGTGCAAATTGCAATTTCAACAGGCGGTTCGTCCCCTGTTTTATCAAGAATTATCCGCCAAAAATTAGAAGGACTAATTCCATCAAGCTATGGAAATCTTGGGAGCTTGCTTGCCAAATATCGCACTGATGTAAAAAATAAATTTAAAACCATAAATTTGCGAAAATCTTTTTGGGAAGATGTTATCTTAGGCCCGATATCACAACTTGTTTTTAGCGGACAAGAACAAAAAGCAGACGATGCAATTCGGACAAAAATTAAAAATAGCGATGCACAGCCTGACAATAATGGCGAGGTTTATCTGGTTGGTGCAGGTCCAGGTGATCCTGATTTACTAACTTTTAAAGCCCTGCGACTTATGCAACAAGCGGATATTGTAGTTTATGATAGATTAGTCTCCAAAGGTATAATAGAAATGTTACCGCGAGATATTGAAAAAATATATGTTGGCAAAGAACGTTCCAACCACACCATCACCCAAGATAAAATAAATCAACTTTTGGTGGATAAAGCCCTTGATGGTTATAGGGTTTTGCGTCTCAAAGGCGGTGACTCTTTCGTGTTTGGCAGAGGTGCAGAAGAGATTGAAACCCTAACAGAAAATAAAATTAACTTCCAAATAGTGCCAGGAATTACCGCCGCCTCCGGATGCACAACCTATGCCGGCATCCCGCTTACTCATCGTGATTATTCCCAAGCTTGTATCTTTGTCACAGGACACTTAAAAGACGGTAGCATAGATCTCAACTGGAAAATGTTATCCCACAAAAAACAAACAGTAGTTTTTTATATGGGTTTGCATGGCTTGAAAATAATCACCGAAAACCTAATAAAAAACGGTATGGATAAAAATACCCCAGCTGCCCTTATCCAGCAAGGCACAACCGCCAAACAAAGAACATTTATCGGCAGCTTAGAAAACTTAGAAAGTTTAGTAGAAAAACACCAAATCAAAGCCCCCACAATAATTGTCGTAGGAGAGGTCGTATCGCTTCACAAAAAATTAGCTTGGTTTGGTAAATGAATTGAAAATTAAAAACATTTATCCATAATCGGAGGTGGGACTTTAGTCCCACTTTTTGAACGAAGTTCAAACAACTTTTTTTGCAAGTTTTAATTTACCGTTTTTGCTCTATATGTTGCAACAAGTTGCAAAAGTGGGACTAAAGTCCCACCTCCGATTGGAATTTTACATAGTTTAGAAGTAAGGCAAAATTTAGTTATTTGACAGAATCGGAACGAGTTGAAAAATAAGTTATTAGTTGCCATCTAATTCTTTCAAGTATCTTCTTATAATGTTCCACTCATTAGAAAAAGTATTTAATTCTATGATTGGCATATCTTTAAAATTAAGCAGGATATTATTGCCTTCAATTTCTTTTATTGCATCTTTATTTTCTTTGCCCCATTTTCTGTCTTTAATTCTTTTTGGTGCCAAATAAACAAGTTTAGCTTGTTTTATTTGCGACCATTTGTATTCTGGTAGTTTTTTAACAATTTTTTCTTTATATTCTTTGTATTTTGGATTAGTTAACCTCCCAAGAAAAGTATACAAAAATTCTGCACTCTTGTTTTCTATTCTTTTAATAACTTTCTTATATCTGTTATATTGTTTTATGCAAAAAGAATTGCTATCAGTTTTAAGTTCCACAAAATACAAAATATTTTTATCCTCATTTAACAACAAATAATCTATATTTTTAGATCGCTTGTTTTTACTATTTTCTCGCTTGTTTTTACTATTTTCCTCGTTATCAAATGGAAACTCTGCCCCAATAAGAATATAATTACCCTCATCAATTTTACCTTTTTCTGCAAGCTTATTAAAAACACTTTTAATAAAAATATCAAGTATTGGTGCAATTTCCCTCTCTACTTGCACCTTTGGCATATCTTTATTTCCGATAATCGTCCCCATCAATTCCTTCAAAAATTTATTATCACTCATTTTAACGCTCCTAAAAAAAATCGTTAAATTATAATGTTATCGCCATCATCCAAAACCTTGACATTTTCAAAATGTTTGTTATATTCGTTTTTGTGTTCGGTATGAACTGGGATCAGAGTTTTGGGATTTATGGCTGTGGCGAATTTTTTTAAAGTTGCTAAATCAGCATGACCGCTGGTGTGAGCATATATCCAGTTATAATTATCTTTTAAATTTTTATACATACTCACTGCATCATCTTCGCTATATTTATGCTCTAAATGACCTATCCATTGATTGTAAATTATGTTGGCTGTTTTTAAATCAAAATGATTTATAACATTTTGAACTCTCCAAGCACTTACTTTTAAAAAATAGTTTTGCGGATTGTTTTTTATGTCGTCAATTTCCACCACAATATCTTTTTTGTTAAATATTTCTTTTAAAAAACTACCAAAATATTCAGGATTTTTTTCGATAACTCCATACTGCCTCCCTACAAGTTTTGTAATAACTTGCACATCGCCCCAATCTTTGTTCGGAACACTATCGCTGACTAATTTAACCTGTTCTAATGCCCATGCCGTATACATATCTACAACAAAGATTTTATTTAATCTTTTGCAAGCACGATAGGCTGAAACTAAACTGTCTATATTTTGTGATGAACTTATCATAAAAGATAAATTATCATTATCTTTGATTGATTGATAAATTCTATCCTCAACTGCCTGTTCGGTTGGAAACTCATCGTTTGATCGTTGCATCATCGTGCCTTCTAACAACAAAATATCTGGGTTTTTTAGTTTTTGATTTTTAAGAATGATATCAAAAAGTTCTGATTTTCTGCCGTGGGCTCTGAAATCGCCACTATAAACTATTTTTTTATTATCTGCCTCAATTAAAAAAACAAATGCCTCACAGGCGGAGTGATCAATTAAAAGTGGGGTAATTTTTATGTCGCCGATATTAAAACTTTTTGATTTTTCAAAATATTGAAAGTTGTTTGTCAGTAATTCCTCATGTCCGCTCTTGTCTTTATTTGGGACAAACAAACGGCTACTATTGATTAGTTTTTGTGATAACTCGCCACAATAAATTGGAATATTTTTGTCAATATCTGCGATAGCACCGAAGTGATCTTTGTGCGGATGTGATATAACAATGCCATCAATTTTGTGTTTGATGGCAGCAGGTTCGGTTTTATCATTTAACGGTGTGCCATAATCTAATAAAATTTTTGTCCTATTAGTTGATATTTCAATACATGTTCCGCCGATTTCATTTGTTCCTTTGTGAATTTGAATTTTCATATTTTTTCCTATTTTGTTAAATTGTTAATTTTGCTTTTGCTACCTTGATGATTTATTGATTTTTTAATAACAATAAAATCAAACCTATTATTTTTTATCAAATAAATTCTTAATTTCTTCGGTGGTTGGCAGAGTTTTTTGCATATCTTTTGGCAGTTGATTTAAAAATTTATACTCTGCTACACCTGTGGGCTGATTGCTGTTGTCTAAGGCATACTCCACTATTGTCTCGTTTTTTGATTTACAAATAATCAAACCGATTGTTTCTTTATCATCTTTGGTTTTTATGGTTTTATTGACAGCACTCATATAAAACCCTAATTGCCCTATATGTTTCGGTTTAAATTCTGTTGTTTTTAACTCTATTATTACAAATCTTTTTAAAATGTAGTTGTAAAATAATAAATCTATAAAAAATTCTTTATCGCCAACATTTAACTTGTATTGTTTGCCGACAAATGCAAAACCTGTCCCCATCTCCATAAGAAATGAGCAAATATCTTGAGTCAATAATTTTTCTAAATCTTTTTCTTTTGCTTTTTCTGATAAGTTTAAAAAATCTAATATGTAGTTTTTTTTAAAACTTTTTTGCACTATTCCCTCCTCTCTATTTGATAAAGTATTTTTGAAATTTGATAAAAGTTTTCCATCTCTGCTATAAAGATTTAGCGATATTTGATGATCTAAAATTGTTCGTGACCATGAATTTTCTATTGTTTTGTTGATATAAAAAAAGGCTTCTGTGTTGTCTTGTATTTTATCTAAAATTAAGCGAATGTGTCCCCAAGGAATTTGTCCCACAACCTGTGGGATTTTTTTATTTTCTTGAAAAAAAGAATAACATTTTTTCATATAAAATAAATTTGTTCGCGAAAAACCCTTAACATCTGGCATATCTCTTTTAATATCTTTTTCAATTTGTCCGATAAAATCATCGCCCCAGTTTGCATCCCTTTGTTTGAGAGAAATATTTTTACCAATAGAAAAATAAAGATTTATTAGTTCTGTATTGACAGACATTAAAGCTTTGTTTCTTGCTTTTGTAATATCTGCTTTTATTTTTTCTAAGAAGTTATTGTATTCATTTGTTGCCTCAAATGATTTTTGTATAATTTTCATATTTTTGCCTTTTAAAAAAATTAGTTATTTCAACAATATTTTTCTATAAAATCGTCTGTTGCTTCTTTTAAGTGTGTTATGTCCATAGTGCCACCATTGATTTTAACTGATTTTGATCGCAGTGTTTCATAGTCTTTTTCCTTCGGGTCTTCTTCTGTTTCAAACTCATAATTCCCAAATTCTTCTAATTTTTTGTATTCAAAATCATCTTCTGTTATTGTTTTATTGTTTTCAAACTCTCCACAACAAAAACCTATATAAAAACTTGGTTCATTTTCATCTTTCATAATATACATATCAACAAATTTATTGCTAACAGCAAACAGCACTCCAAAAATTGCTCTATCCCAAATCTTATCTATATCCAAATATTCTTCTTTTTCATCCCATTTTGAACATTCTTTAAATTGTGGTTTTTTTTCATCAATGCTTGCAATAACAGTTTTTTCATAAATTTCTTTTAAAAATAACCAATAATCAAGTTTCGTTTTTTCGGCTGCAAGTTTTGCTTTGTAAGAATTTTCCAACAGGTCAAGGGATTGATCTGTTATTTTGATTTTTTTACCAAGCAAATTATCAACAGCTTCACGAACAGCATCATTGTTATAGTAAAGTTGCAATGATTCAGGGACTTTAATTTTCATATTTTTTTCCATATTTCCTTCCTAAAAGAATGAAAACAAAACTCTTCATAAGAGATATTGTTTATTTTTAATTTCGAACCTTTAAATATTTCTCCACTATTTTGTGATAAAATATTTTCCCAATTTCTTAACAAAGTCTCCCAAGATAAGCACAGCCAAGGCTCTTTTGTTTGAAATTTTTTATCTGGCTTTTCACCTGTTTTTGTCAGATAAACTAAATCATAACTAACACCTTCTTCCTTTTTCTTTTCCTTCGCCCAATTTCTATATGAACTTAGTTGCTCTTTTTTTAATATATGATTAAATTTTGCCTCAATGACTATATTCCTTTTTTTGTTTTTATTATTCACCCATTCAACAACGATGTCAATTCTTTTATTTTTTGTCTTTTTTTCAGCTTCAGCCACAATAACCTGATTTGGTTTTTCACCAAGCAAAGCTTCAACAAAAGATTTTCCAATCAATTGAGACTCATTGATATGAAAACACAATGTTTTTGTTATGTCGGCTTCTTTTAATTCAAAACCAAGCCTCATATCAGGAAAATTAAAAGAGTGATTTTTGCTATAAATGCCAAAAACATTTTTTTCACCATAGAAAACATTTTGCTCTACCTCTATCAAATTAACTGGATTATAACACTCGTTATTAGACAATAATCTGCGATATCTTAATATGTTCTTTAAAAAAAGTTCGGAGTGTTCTAATAAACTTTTTCGGTTATTAGAAAAAATACTATCTAAATCGTATTTTTCTATTTGTTTTAAAATTTGTTCTATCATGTTGTTTTAGTTTTTATTTTATTCATTGTGTTAATTGCACTCTAATAAATCTGCTCCACAACCTGTGGGATTTTAATGTTTTGCACTTTTTTAAAGTTGCACTTATTATAACTCATTTTGTTTTTTCTGGTTTGAATTTTTCATATTTGGGCAGACACATAGGTCTGCCCCCCTACAAAAAAATAATCCGTCATAACGAGGCGGACGAATAAAGCGATGCAAAACAAATAATAAACCGCCGTGGTTATCTCTTGTTATTATCCGTATACTATTCTTTTAGTCTCTTGGATTGTCACAGGTTTAGTGCATACACGATGAGATTGCCGCGGCGGTTTAAGTGCTTGATATTACAGCATTTTTTCGTCCGCCTCGCAATGACGAGGGGAATCAAAAGCCGATTTTTTTGTTGGTATTCTCGCCTTTTACTGCTATCTCTTCCTCTAATCTATCTATTAAATCAGTTGCTTTTTCAACTGGTTTGAATCTATTTTGGCGGATAATAGCGGCAAAGTCTCCGGGCGTTAAATACTTTAAATCCTCTACTCGTTTTTTTAACGAATTTGAGACATCTTTGATTTTTAGCTCGCAGGCAAAAGATCTGAAAATATCCCAGCTTTGTTTGGTATTGAGATATTTAAATTCTAATTTTAAATCAAATCTACGCAAAGATGCTTTGTCAAGGGTTTCTAATAAATTGGTAGTGGCAATAAATATTCCTTTAAAATTTTCCATCTGCACTAACATTTCATTAGTTTGGGATAAATTCCATTGTGCTTTGGCACGATTTCTGTCTTGTAAAAAAGTATCAGCCTCATCAAAAATCAGCACAGCTTTTTTCTTTTTGGCATCAGCGAAAGCGGCGGCTATGTTTTGCTCACATTCCCCTAACCACTTTGACTGTAAATCTGATGCCTTTTTTAAGATAACTTTTTTCTTTAAAGTCTGGGCTATATATCTGCCATAGGCGGATTTGCCGGTTCCTGCTACCCCATATAAACATAGCCTTGCATCGCAAGTTTTCCTAATGCCTGCGACAAGTTGATTGAGATTTGCCGAGGTATTTAAAAACTTAGTGTCATAATTTTTTGGTAATTTATCAGTTAAGTTTTTAATCTTTTTTTGCACTTTTTGTAAACCCTGGGCTTGCAAAGTATTATTAACCAATCTTAAAATATTTTTATTCATATTAGCTTTTGGCAAAGACTTGGCAACTTTGGCCGCCGTGTTGATTACTGCCGGAGACAAGTGGGCATGAGATGATAATTTTTTCAATGTTTTGGCATCTAATTTATCATCACAGTTTTTAATGATTATTTTACGACGTTGTTTTTTATCAGGAACTGGCATATTTATTGATAAATCAAAACGGCGAATAACAGCTTGGTCTGCTCCATAAATATTATTGCTAATCCAAATTGTTGGCACCGGATTTGATTCCAAAGTTCGGTTTATCCAGGCTTTATTTTTTTGTTTAGCAGAGGTTTTAAAAAATGTATTTCCTGTGTCAAAAACATCTTCTGCCTCGTCATATAACAACAAAGCATTTTTGGTTTTCATAATCGTTTGTGCCATTTTATATGACTTTAACCTATCACTGCCACTAATTGGATCATCGTTTAAATCGGCATAACTTATTTCAAACAATTTTGTTTTAAAATGCTCTGCCACGACTTTGGCAAGTTGGGTTTTGCCGGTGCCGGGCGGTCCATATAACATAATATTAACCCCAGATTTGTTGAGGCTTTTTTGCAGATATGGCAACAACAAATCAATATCTTTTTTGATATGATTATAATCTTTTAATTCCAAATCTGACTTTGATACTGGACGGATAAAATCTGTTAATAGGTGTTCTATATCTTCGTCATTATTTGCCATTTTTTCTGAAAAGCGATCATTCAATGGGGAAATTTTTCGCTCCAAGCTATTGCGATCTTCTCGCTCTAAATTTACAATTGATGACTGGATAAATTTGCTATTTTGCGAGAACATTTTATCAATCGCTCGTGGTGGGATTTTTAAAATGACACTCAGAGATTTTTTTACCTGTGTAAGATTTAACTCACGACCTAATAAATCTGTCGCTGACTCCAACATTTGAGTTTGTTGCAAAATTATAACAAATTCCAGCACTTGACATTCGTATTCATTAAAATTCATCAAAGATGACAAACGAGAGATATTTTTTTGAATTGTTTTATTCGTTGATAACTGTTTTTTGCCATCAATTTTATCATAATCTACTCGCATTTGCTCCAAAACATCATTCCGTTTAAACTCATCGTTGCTATCGACAAATTTGCCAAGACCCAAATAATATGCCAAACTATCATCGTCAAAACGATTGCCATTATCAATAAATTCTCGATGTCCGCCGAGTTTAAAAATAATCCTATAAGTCCAAAGATCAATTTTGCCTTGCAAACACTTTGGCACATAATCAGTTTTATTGGTCGATACACTGAACGATTTTCTTCTTCTATACTTTCTCATAATATTTCTCCTTATTAAAATTAAAAATCAAAACTTAAAACTTACTCTTGCTACCTACATGTTCTATTTAAAATCATTTAAATTCACTTTAAAATGAAAATAAATGAAAATAAATTTTATTGCTTTTATATTATACCATACTTTTTTGTCCTTGTCAAATCTTTTTTTGAATTAAATTTAGAAAAAATACCAGAACTTGGCTATAATTATCTCTGTAATGTTGGTTTTAATCCTGTTGTGTAGGCATTGAGAGTTATAAATTATTTTGATAAAATTTATTTAAGATATTTTCTATTGGGACAGGTTTTGTCCTTATTGATTTTGCATTTTTGCTGGAAAATGAATTACTATCTATTATTATGAGACCTTTGCATAATTCAAGTGCTGTTTAGAGAATACAGAAAATAGTGCATTTTTATAGCAAAAATGAGGAAAATGGCAAGTTCTTTGACGAATTTTTGCTATAAAAAGGTGCATTTTGTGTATTTTATAAATTGTGCTTGAATTATGCAAAGGTCTCATATTTAAAAATAAATATACAAACCTCAAAAAGTTGATAGATTATGGGTTATTATTTTTTCAACATATTTGTTAGTGCTTAAACCTGCCATCTGAGCATTTTGGATAAGCTGGCTATGGATTTTAGGATTAGTGCGAACAATAAATCGCCCAGAAGCTGGTTTGTTTGGCAAACAACCAAAACTTTTGCAAGAGGTTATATAATCATCAACAGACTCAGCAAATGCTTTTTTAAGGCTATCTACCGATGTTCCGTGAAAACTTATAATATCA
>QNFE01000017.1 GCA_003645455.1 Gammaproteobacteria bacterium
AGTCAGCTGTTGCATCATTATCTACTACGGTATAGGTAAATATAAGAGTTGCACCACCACTGCCACTAACATAATCAGCCTTAGTGTCAGGAGTATTGTTGGTTTCCATCTCTAATTGTGGTGCGCCAGTTACTGTAACATTTTTATTAAATTCAACTGTAACAGCAACGCCATAACCTATGCCATAGGTGCCATCGGTTGTGGTTGAGGTGACATTGATGACTTTTGGGATGTCTTCAACTGTAATATCAACAGCCCCAGTATCATTACCTGCTCCATTAGTGGCAGTTATAGTATATGTTTTTGTGCCAAGTGTTGCACTGGCATTTACTGTGCCTGTTATTTGACAACCTGTGCCATTTATAGCAACATTTACATCTGCTAATGCCGGAGTCATACTGCAATTTGTTGGAGTGCCACCTGATCCTATAAATCTTATAGCAGGATTTACATTATCTCCTCTTATTATGTTTTGATTGGTGCCATGGGCTATGATAGGAGCGGATGGATTATCTTCGACCAATGAACCCTGTGATATATTTAAATCACTATCATCTTCTCCTGATGAACAGGATATAAACATAATTGAAGTAAAAAAAACTATTGTTAATTTTAAGGTTGTAATTAATATTTGCATGATCGCCTTCCATTTTATGGATTGTAATAATTTTTTATAGTTAGATGTATTTTCTAACAACAAAATATCTGTGGTTTAATTCAATAAATCTGTTACACCAATTTATTCTAACTACAATATGCCTATTATAAGTCTTTGATAGTTATTTGTCAAATTTTTATCGACTCTGATTGTCTATCTATAAGAGATCTTTGCATAATTCAAGCACAATTTATAAAAACAATAAAATGCGCCTATTTTGTCAAAAAACTCGTCAAATAACTAGTTATTTTCCTCATTTTTTAACAAAATATGCGCTATTTTCTTATTATTCTAAACCGCACTTGAATTATGCAAAGGTCTCTATAAGATTTAAAAAAAATATAGTTAAATTTTTGAATAAAATAAAAAACTATCTTTCTTATTTAAAATCCACTATAATGCAATTTTGGCGAAGATATTTTTATTGATAAATCATAAAAATCAACAACAGCATAAAAAAAGAAAATGGATAACCTAAAACCTCAAAATGGCAGTGTTTTTGAATGTCCTGTTTGTCAAAAAACCACCTTGGTGGGCATAACAGCGAATTTGGTAAGAGACCATGACCATCAAACAGACAAGGGCAGAGAATGGATTTGCGATAGTTGTAATGCTGAGTTAGGAAGATTCAAAGACAATGTGAAGTTTTTAGAAAGAGTGATTGATTATTTAAAAAAACATGAACAAAAAATAAATATTTTTAAATTTGTGATAGGTAAAATTATATGTCGTGGTTAGGAGCAGGAATAGGAGCAGGGATAGGGCTGGCAATGGGTGGTCCGATAGGGGCAGCCTTTGGAGCATGGCTTGGTTCGTCTTTTGGTAATAAAAAATTAAATTCAAGCGAACATAAAATTACCAACCAAAGTATATTTTTTGTCACTTTATGTTCGATGCTGGCTAAACTTGCCAAAGCCGATGGGGTGGTGTCCCAAAGTGAGATAAAAGCGGTGACAGGTTTTTTTGTTGAATTAGGTCTGGATGAAAATGACAAAAAATCTGCTATTATTATTTTTAATAATGCCAAAGATGACAACGTCTCAATTTATGAATATGCTAATCAATATGCTAATATAGCCGACATCAAAATGCGTGAAATGGTCTATGCAATGTTGTGGCAGGTGGCGATGGCAGATGGGGTTTTACACCCGCAAGAGCAGATAATATTAGAGCAAATTACTCATAATTTAAAAATAAATTCTTTTAAGTATCAAGAACATAAAACAAATTTTGGCTTAAGCTCAACAACAGATTCTGATATTGACGAGTCGTATAAAATCTTAGGGTGTCAAGCCTCTGATTCTGATAAAACCATCAAACAAAAGTATCGCCAAGCCGTCGCCGAATATCACCCTGATAAATTACAAAAAAAAGGCTTGCCTGCGGACTTTATCAAGTTTGCTAACGAGCAGATTAAAAACATCAATGTCGCTTATGACAAAATTCAAAAACAAAGAGGAAAATAATGAAACCATCACTTAAAGTTGGCATAAAATACGAACATAAATTTGTCTTGCCAGATAATAAAACCGTGCCAGATTTATATCCTGAATCGCCTGAATTTGTTGAAATGCCAAAAGTATTTGCCACAGGTTTTATGGTAGGTTTTGTTGAGTGGGCTTGTATAATGCTGATTAAACCACATTTAAAGCAAGGCGAGCAGAGCTTAGGGATTGGGGTAAATCTGAATCATACTGCTGCCACCCCGATGGGTTTTAAGATAATATCCTATGCAGAACTTGTTAAAATTGACGGCAATAAATTAGACTTTAAAATAAAAACTTATGATAATTTTGATTTAATAAGTGCAGGAACTCATAGTAGGTTTGTAATTGACAGAAAAAGATTTGACGATTCACTGCAAAGAAAAATAAAAAAAACTTGTGAGACGTCTCTAACTAATTAACCGAGACCTTTGCATAATTCAAACACAATTTATAACAACAATAAAATGCACCTATTTTACCAAAAAACTCGTCAAATAGCAGACTATGCACCTCATTTTTTGATAAAATATGCACTATTTTCTTATTGCTCTAAATCACACTTGAATTATACAAAGGTCTCTAACCATAAAAAACAAAATCCAAATCAATATCAAATTTATGGGTTTTTATGTTTTTATTCAATTGAAAAGAGTGAGCCAAACCGATTAAAATTGGTCTATCTTTTTTTTGAAGTTGCCCCAGAGTTTTATCATAAAAACCACCTCCAAAACCCAATCTGTGACATTTTGTATCAAATGCCACCAAAGGCACGAACATAATATCTATTTTTTTAAGCAGATATGATGTTTCTCTATAAGGCTCTGGAATTTTATATTTATTATTTTTCATAACTGATGATGGTTTGTATTTAAAAAACTCTAATTTATCATCTTTTATTTTTGGCAAATAAAGATTTTTTTTTAATTTAAAAAGGTATGAGTGCAATGTTGCGGTTTCAATCTCTCCTTTAACGGCATAATAACTTGCAATATTTTTTGTTTTTTTGAGATATTTTTTTAAATTAGATATAATTTTATGCGAGTGTTTCGTGTGGCAAATTTTACTTATATTTTGTCGTTTTTTTATATTTTTTTGACGAATAACACTGTTCACTGTTATTTTTTTGCAAGCAGCATAATAACATTAGTTAATTCTTGATAATAGTCAAATCCATATTTTTTGCCCTTTAATATCCGATCCAATATTGCAACTTTGCAAGTTAATATTAACCAAAATTTATATGAATGTTGTTGTGATAGATTTTTATACATAGCTTGTTTGGAGGGAAAAATATTATTAACACGACAAAAATTTGTAACATCTTTTCTGCCAGTTATGAGAGACGATAATCCTGTTAATTTTTTGATTTCATTTGTAATTGCCCAGTTTATGATAGGCTCTGCGACTCCATCCTCCTGCAATGTCCATAAAATCTTTATAGCCTGATCTTTTTTGCCCTCAATTATGGCGTCAACCATTGCAAAAATGTTAAATTTATTATTATCACTTATTCCAGATAAAACATCTTCCGTAGTAATATTTTTTTTATCAATACTAAGGTTTATTTTGGTTATTTCGGTTGCACAAGATATAAGGTTGCCCTGAGTATGTTCGCTTAAAATAATAGCGGCCCCCTTATCTATGGTCTGGTTTAATTTGGCAAATCTGTGGGTTATCCATTGAGGCATAAGGTGCATCTTTATTGGATGATAATCATAACACTTAGCATTTTGCTGCAATAATTGATACCATTTAGGGATTTTTTTTGAATACAAAGAAAATTCTAATTTACCGCTAATAATTAAAATCAACACATCTTTTAGGGGGTTAGATAGATATTTTTTTAAAAAATTTGCCCCTTTTATGCCAGGTTTTGCCGAGGGTAGCTTTAATACAAAGAATCTTTTGGGGCTAAATAATGATAGAGAGCTGAATTTTCCCTGTAAAGAATTCCAGTTAAAATTACCATCTATATCAATAATTTCTTTATCACAAAAACCTTGCTTTTTGGCGGTGGCATAGATAATATCTGTCATCTCCATAATTTGCAATGGCTCGTCACCTGAGATAAAATATAGTGGCGGTAGAGTTTTATTGTTTGTTGTTGTGTTGATAGCTGTGATATAAAAATCAAAAAATACTTCTAATCGTAGGGATGATTTGAATTACAATAACAAGTCCTGTCATCCATTTTATGGCAACCAAAGCTGATTCAATCTTATATTGCAAATTTCTAGAACAAGAGCACTCATAATTATTTCTCCAAAAATGATAAATTATAATATATTTTATAATATATTTTATAAAAATGTTAAAATTCATCTTTTTTTGAGAATTTTATTATGGCAAGAACACCATCTGTTATGTTAGATCTTGGCACACAAGCACCTTATTTTTCTCTCCCAGAACCCTATAATAATAACAAAATTATCTCTTTGGATGATTTTAAAGGCAAACTATTAGTTGTTTTTTTTATCTGCAACCATTGTCCCTATGTTATAAAAATTCAAGAGCAAATTGCCAAATTTGGCAGTAATTATCAAAAAAAAAGTGTCGCAGTTGTCGCTATAAACTCCAATGATGTTACAAATTATCCAGATGATTCACCTGCAAAAATGATCGAAAAAATTAAAGAGGTAGGTTATAATTTCCCTTATCTGTTTGATGAGAGCCAAGAGGTAGCAAAAGCCTATCGGGCAGCCTGCACTCCGGATATTTATCTATTTAACAAAAACCATAAATTAATATATCGTGGACAATTTGATGATGCCCGTCCCCATAACGATGTTATATCTACAGGAGTAGATTTAAAAGAAGCAACTGATGCTTTATTATCAGACAAAAAAGTTACTACGAAGCAAAAACCAAGCTTAGGTTGTAATATAAAATTTAAACAATAACTACAAAAATGAAAATTAAATTATTATACTTTATCTCTTTGGTGGATGATCTGGGTAAATCTGAGGAGACTCTTGATATTCCATCTTCAATAAATACTATTGACAAATTATTAAAATACCTATCTAATCGTGATAAAAAATATCAAGATATAATGAAAATTAACCTTTTAAATATTACCGTTAATAAAAAATTTGCCAATGACGGTAATGTTATCCGTGATAATGATGAAATAGCCTTTATTCCCAAAACCATGTCATAAAATGAAAAATAATGATAGTGCAATCGAGCAACTAAACGAATCACAACAGCAAGCTGTGTTATCAGAGCAAAAATACAATCTTATTTTAGCAGGTGCAGGCTCTGGTAAAACACGTGTTTTAACCAACAGAATAACTCATTTATTGCAATCATCCATAACCCATCCATCGGCAATTTTTGCAGTAACATTTACGAACAAAGCAGCCTCTGAGATGAAAAATAGAGTTTTTTACCAAATAGGCAACAGACCACCTGCTATGTGGATTGGCACTTTTCACTCACTGGCTTTGCGGCTGTTACGAACCCATTCACAGGCTGCTAAATTAAACCCAGATTTTCAAATTTTGGATTCCCAAGATCAGATACGTCTTGTTAAAAGAGTTATTATTGATTTGAATCTAAACGATAAAATATATCAACCAAAATTCGTGGCAAATTTTATCAACCAAAACAAAGAAAATGGCAAAAGATCAAAAGATATCAAAGATTTTGGTGATGGAAACCTTACCGAATATATAAAAATTTATCAAAAATATGAGCAAATTTGTCTGCGATCTGGTTTGGTAGATTTTGCGGAAATCCTCCTATTAGCATCGGAGACATTGCAAAATAATCCAGATCTGCAAGAGCACTACAATCAAAGATTTTCTCATATTTTGATTGATGAATTTCAAGATACAAATAAAATTCAATACAATTGGATAAAACAACTTGCTGGGAAAAATAGCTGTGTTTTTGCCGTAGGTGATGACGATCAATCTATTTATGGTTGGCGAGGAGCAAAAATTGAAAATATTTTAAATTTTTCCCATGATTTTGTTGGCACCAAAACAACAAGATTAGAGCAAAATTATCGCTCAACTTCAAACATCTTAAATGCTGCTAATAGTCTTATAGTAAAAAATACTGGCAGAATGGGTAAGAATCTATGGACAAAGGAAGGCACCGGAGAGCTGATTGATCTTTTTGTGGGAATGAATGAATTAGAAGAGGCAGAATTTGTCAGTAATTGCATTATGGAGTATAGAAATGATAAAGATATTGCTTATCAAGATATAGCAATTTTATACCGCACGAATGCTCAATCAAGAATTTTTGAAGAATTTTTTATCAACCGTAAAATTCCTTATCACATCTATGGGGGTTTACGATTTTTTGAAAGAGAAGAGATAAAAGATGCTTTGGGATATTTACGGCTTATCTCTAACAAAAATGAAGATGTATCTTTTGCTCGCATAATAAATCGTCCCACCAGAGGAATAGGTCAAAAAAGCCTACAACAAATTCAAGACTATTCTGCCCAAAATAATCTAAGTTTCTATCAATCTTTGCAACAGATGTTACAAGATAAAAATAGCCATAATTTTGCCACCAAGGCTTATAATTCTTTGCAAGCTTTTATCATAATGATTGACAATTTTACCCAACTTGCCAATAAAATTCCCTTATCTGATCTTATTCGTGATATGTTAAATGAAAGTTCTTTGTTAGATTTATATTTACAAGATAAAACAGAAAAAGGCAAGTCCAAAACAGACAATCTCAAAGAATTTGTTAACACTGGTTTGCAAATTTTTATGTTTGATGAGGAGATTCCAGACACAGAAAATCAATTGCAATTATTCTTAAATCATATAAGTTTAGAACAGGGTGAAAAAAATAAACAAAAATCCGATTGTGTGCAAATGATGTCTTTGCACTCTGCTAAGGGTTTGGAGTTCCCTTATGTTTTTATGGTTGGTATGGAGGAGAATATTTTTCCTACCAGCCGCAGCATTGATGATAATAAAAAATTAGAAGAAGAGAGGAGGTTGTGTTATGTTGGTATCACTCGTGCCCGTTTGAAGTTGCACTTATGTCTTGCCCAAACAAGGCAATTATACGGTAAAACTAATTATAACATTGCATCAAGATTTATCAAAGAAATATCTGAAACATATGTAAAGCAAGCCATGCAAAGTTCAGACTATGACAACTGCTTATCGGATGATTTTTCTGAGTCTTCTTCAGAAGATGCTGCGCCTGTCTCTTTTGATAAAAGTAATTTAGATTATTCTTTGGGGAGTTTTGTCAGACATCGAAAATTCGGTGAAGGGGTGGTAACCGAGTTTGCAGGATCAGGTGCACATAAAAGAGTTCAGGTTACATTTGGAACTTCTGTAAAATGGTTGGTTTGTCAATATGCTAGATTAATACCAGAGACCTTTGAATAATTCAAGTGCGATTTAGGGAGGACAGAAAATAGTGCATTTTATGTGTTTTATAAATTGTGCTTGAATCATGCAAAGGTCCTCTACCAATACAATAACTTTTTACAATCAAAAATTCAAAGAATAGAGCATGCCATTTTTATGGGTACATCATCTGTATACTGATATGCCTTGGTATCAATATTTTCTCTTTTAAAGAATCTTATTGAAAATGTTCTTTTGCTGGCACTTATTTCAGGATATATGCCAATATCCTGACTTATTTTAATCATAATTAATTGCAACTCTTCTTTACCTGTTATAGCCTGTTGGTAGTAACCGTCTTTGGCGATAATTTTTTTAAACTTAGCTTTTTTGCGAACAACTCCTAAAACAGCAATTATGGCCTGACGGATATTGCTAAATGGCTCCATCCAATTTAAGATATCACGATTTTTTTCATCAAAACTCAAATTTAACCAATGGTGGTAACCTGTTAAATCAAAACTATTAGCACATCCTCCGAGCAACCCTCTTTGTTTGATATTGTTTAAAAATTCATTGCGTCTTATATGGTTACCTATTTGTCCGTGTTGCGACAGCAATTTTTGTTTTAAGATTGCATGTTTAGCAAAATTCTTATTAGTTTTATTATCTTCGTTGTTTGTATCATTAAGAGTAATTTGTTTTTCTAACTCTTTAATTATCTCAGATCGCAAATCACCACGAGATAGGATATTCATAACATCAAAAATAGCAGATACCGCTGAGTGAATATCAAACTCATTATTGTTCTTGCCATAATAGTCTATTTTGGAAAATAATAAATCCAATCTTAATAAATTCCTAATTCTTTCAGATAGTGGCTGTTCAAAAACTATGTCGCTCATAACAATAATTATTATAAAAAAAGAAAGTATCTTAACATAATCAATTTTAAATATAATTATAATTTTGATTTTATTGTATAATACTTGTTTCCACTTGTTTTTTAAAAATTAATACCATGAAAAATAATAAGAATCCGTTACTATCAATTAGCCCATTAGATGGTAGATATTTCTTAACATCATCTGTGCTTGAAAATATTTTTAGTGAGTATGCTTTGATTTATCATAGAGTAATAGTTGAGATAAAATATTTGATAACTCTTAGCGAAGATAATGATATCCATGAGGTTAAAAAACTTAATAAAAATTCTTTAATTTTTTTGGACAGCATTATTAAAAATTTTTCTCTTGATGATGCTATACGAATTAAAGAAATTGAAAAAATCACCAATCATGATGTAAAAGCTGTTGAATATTTTTTACAAGAGAGATTAAAAAATAAGATTGAATTAAAAAATAAAATTGAATTTATTCATTTCGCTCTTACATCAGAGGATGTTAATAATTTATCCTATGCTTTGATGTTAAAACAAGCCAAAGAAACAATAATAATTCCCCAAATAAAAGACTTAAAAAAACAACTTGTCAAGATGGCGCACAAATATTCATCTTTTGCGATGTTATCTCGCACTCATGGACAGCCTGCTACAGGAACCACAATGGGAAAGGAGTTAGCAAATACTGCTTATAGATTAAAAAGACAACTGAAACAACTCAAAAAATGTCCTATTATGGCAAAAATTAACGGTGCTGTTGGCAACTATAATGCTATGTTGTCAGCATATCCTCAAAAAAATTGGCAGAAATTTAGCAAAAATTTTATTGAAAATATGGGATTAGATTTTAATCCCTATACAACTCAAATTGAACCACACGACTATATAGCAGAATTATTCCATAACCTAATAAGAATAAATAATATAATCATTGATTATGATCGCGATATATGGTCTTACATCTCAATCGGATACTTTAAACAAAAACGCCAAGAAGGTGAGGTTGGATCATCAACCATGCCCCATAAAATAAACCCAATTGACTTTGAAAATGCTGAGGGCAACTTAGGAATTTCAAATGCTTTATTAGGATTTTTTGCCGACAAGTTATGTAAATCACGAATGCAAAGAGATTTAACGGATTCAACAGTTTTAAGAAATATAGGGGTAGGGGTAGGGCATAGTTTGTTGGGATACATATCAACACAAAAAGGTAACAATAAACTTGAATTAAATGCCACGGTATTAAAAAAAGATCTTGATGATAACTATCAAATTCTTGCCGAACCGATTCAAACAATTATGCGAAAAATTGGCATATCAGACCCCTATGAAAAATTAAAAAAATTCACTCGTGGCAAGCAAATTACCAAACAAGATATAGAAAATTTTATCAAATCATTAGATGGCATAACAGAATCTCAAAAACATAGTTTGTTGCAATTAAGCCCCCATAATTATATAGGGGCAGCAACGGAATTAGCTAGAAAAATATGAAATTTGTGATATTAGATAGGGATGGAGTAATAAACAAAGATTCAGATAATTATATCAAATCAGCTGATGAATTTATACCCATCAAAGGAAGCATCGAAGCCATTAAAAAATTAAAAGACAATAATTATAAGGTGGTTGTGTGGACTAATCAATCTGGCATAGGTCGTGGATTATTTTCTATGCAAGAATATAAGAATATATCAGCCAAATTGACAAAACTTTTAAAAAATTGTGGGACAAAAATAGACGGCACTTTTTTCTGCCCCCACACACCTGATTATGGTTGTAAGTGTCGTAAACCAAAAACCGGACTGTTAATAGATATAAAAAATAAATTTAACATAGATCTTAATAAGACAATTATAATAGGAGATAGCATCACAGATATGCAAGCGGGACGAAGGGTAGGAGCTAAACTTATAATGGTTAAAACTGGCAAGGGCAAAAATCATATCATAATTCATAAAGATAAATTAAAAAATATATCAATATATAAAAATTTATCATATGCTGTTGATGACATTTTAATAAATAAGGAGTTGTTATGAAATTTTTTTCTATTCTATTGTCAATCTGTATTTTGTTTTTTTTAGGTTGCATGCAAAATATCCAAAAAAATACCAACAATGAAAGCTGTTTTTTAAAGCCAGATACAGGTATGTGTAAAGCAGCATTTACAAAATATTATTACGACAATAAATCCATGCAATGTAAAAAATTTATCTGGGGTGGTTGTGGTGGCACAATACCATTTCACAGCAAATATGAGTGTAAAAAAAGTTGTGTAGCAGAAGATGTATCTAATATGTTAAAAAAATTACAACAAAGTTATGTCGTATGGCAACAACACAAAAAGAAACACCATGATTCATATCAATACACTAAGTATTTTTCAAGTTGGGTAGGGTTTGGTGAGCAAACCACTATTACCGTTAAAAATAACAGAATAATTGGTAGGCAATATCTATCTTGGAATGACAAACAGGAGACGACGGCACAATACAGCGAATCATCCCAACAACAACTTGGTAAAAATAAAAAAGGCTCATCTTTGGCAACAATGAACGATCTGTATGATAATTGCCATCATATCTTAACAAACAAAGACCCAGAAACAAACCATCTAACTCTTGGTTTTGATGAAATTGGAATTCTGAAAACGTGTCTTTATTCTCCAAAAAACTGTGCCGATGACTGCTCACAGGGCGTGAGAATAAAAAAAATAATTTTAACAAACAGAAATTGAGGTAGGTATCTATGAAAAACACAATAAAATTTATTAGGTCTTTGATTTTTTGGCCGGGTTTTCTTTTTTCTATTATTGCGATTCAACTGGTTTTGATGTTCGCCTGGTTTTTGCCATACGATAAAAGATATAGAGTTTTGCGATATTGGAATCGTTTTGTGTTATGGTGGTTAAAAGTATCGGTAAACCTGGACTATAAAATTATCGGGGCAGAAAATTTACCAAATAAACCTGTCGTTTTTATGATAAAACACTCATCAACATGGGAGACAATTGCCATGACAGTATTTTTGCCACCACTTACCTGGATACTAAAAAAAAGTATTTTATATATTCCATTTTTTGGTTGGGGGGTTGCCGCTATGGAACCTATTACCATTGATCGTAACAAAAAAAGAACTGCCATGAAAAGCATAGTGATTCAAGGGGTAAAAAAATTAAAAAACAACACCAATATTTTAATCTTCCCCGAAGGCACTCGTGTGGCGTCCCACGAAAAAGGCACATATAAAAAAGGAGGAGCGGTTCTGGCAATAGAGGCAGGAGTTGATATTGTGCCGATTTGTCATAATGCAGGTCTGTTTTGGCCCAAACACAAATTCACTAAAAACTCCGGCATAATAACTGTAATGATTGGTAAAACAATAAAAACAGCTGGTAAAAATCGTAACACCATAACCTGCGAGGTTGAAAACTGGATTGAGAATACATTAGCGAATCTTTGAAAAGATCTCCTGTAATTAACAATGTAAAAATAAAACTTGACATTAAGTCTAACTATCTTTATAATTTTATTTTTTAACTTTATTAAGGAATATATTATGAGTGTAGATCAACATTTAAAAGTTGCCCAATGGCACATTGAAAAAGCCCGCAAACATGCCGAATCCTCGGATTTTAGTTGTGGTTGTCCGATCAATGATGATTTTAAAAAAGAAATTGCAGAAATTGAAGAAAAATTAGAGCAGTAAGTTTCTGTTTGTTTGTGCAGCAACTTACAATCACATTTTTAATGTTTTAATATGGTCGCAGGCCTTGTTATGTTTATTTTTACGGAGAGTTATTGCTCTGCAAAAAAACAATTTAAAGAAATCAACCAAATCAGAATAAAAAGTTTTTAGAGTCCGCTTTTTTTTAAAGAGCGGACTAATACTATTTTCAAAAATAAACTAAATCTTGCATATTTACCGAACAAAAAAAATAATCCGTCATAACGAGGCGGACGGATAAAAACAATACAATACACAAAAAAATTGCCATATCTCTTTTGGTGTCCGTTTGCCCCCACAAGATTGCTTCGTTCCTCGCAATGACGGATTCTTTGTTTTGTTCGGCTGTGTTTTATAAAAATTAGTTATTTCACAGTCTT
Organism: Gammaproteobacteria bacterium; assembly: GCA_003645455.1. Classification (GTDB taxonomy): domain Bacteria; phylum Pseudomonadota; class Gammaproteobacteria; order QNFE01; family QNFE01; genus QNFE01. The sequence continues at coordinate 12,492 of QNFE01000017.1, forward strand.
ACAGAGTGAGAACGAGCTCTATTATATCTTTTTTCAAAGAGTGGGCTAATCCGTCACAGCCTCTATTTTACCATCAGAGAATTTAATTATTATATTTGTTTTTGGCGGTGTTTGATGTGCTCGCAAAATGGGCTTGTTGTCTTTCTTGGTTATTACTATCGCATAACCTCGTTGTAAAATATTATAAGGGTTGAGAGATGATAAAATATCATCTAATCTTTTTATGTTATTTTTATGTTGTTGATGTATAAAATTAAACCTATCTTGTAGGTTTTTGTTGTTGTTGTTTGATTGTTGTTTTTTTATTTTTACTTTATTTTTTGGATGATTGTTAAATAGATTTATCTCGTTGTTTTTAATCTTATTTTTTGCCTCATAAATGTTTTTGTTAATTGTGTCTTTCAGGTAAATTAGATTTTGCTCTATTTTTTTAATATTATTATAAATTAGAGTAATCGGTTTTAGGTTTGATAATTTATTATTTAACTGTATTAAATCTTGTTGTCTGCCCCTTATAATCTTATGTTGAATAATATCTTGCAAGGATTTAAGGTTATAATCTATTTTTTGCATATTATGATAAAATTTCATAATTGGTTTTTGTTGGTGTAATTTATTATCTAATTCTGTTTTTTGACCTCGTTTTTTTTGAAAATTAAATAACAACGATTGATATAAATTTTTTGATAATTTTGCAAAATTTTCAATAATTTGTTCCTCAGTATGTGTAATAATTAAGATAGAAGCAGATGGAGTAGGGACCAGGATATCTGCTACTATATCTGCTATGGTGGTATCACTCTGATGCCCTATTCCGGTTATGACAGGAATTTCACTTTTAAATATAGCTCTTGCTAAATTTTCATCATTAAAGCTTTGCAAATCTTCATAACCACCACCACCACGGGTTAGCATTATTATATCCTCTCTATTTTTTTTGTTAGAATTTTCAATTTGTTGAATAATGTTCAAAGAGGCAGCATTACCTTGCACTGCGGTAGGATATATGACAATTTTAATCCATTTTGCCCTCTCTTTGAATACCTTAATTACATCTTTGATAGCAGCTCCTGTCGGTGAGCTTATCAAAGCAATTGAGCGGATTGATTTTGGGAGAGTTTTTTTGTGAATATTGTCAAATAATCCTTCGTTTTTTAATTTTAGCTTTAATTTTTCAAATTCTCGTTGTAATTGCCCCTCACCAAAGGGCTGCATATTTTTTATAATTAAGCTAAAATCACCTCTTTGGATATATATATTTGGGATAGCAACAATCAAAATCATATCGCCGATTTGTGGGTTAAATTTTAATCTCCTATTGTCAGGTAAAAACATAACACAATTTACTTGTGACTTTTTATCTTTTAAAGTTAAATAAATGTGTCCTGAGCTATGGACTCTGATGCTACTTATTTCAGCTTGCATGTTAACTTGTCGGTATTTATCTGTTATGAGGGAAGATATTTGATTTAAAAAATCAGATACTTGCCATATTTTATTGTTCATTTGTTATAAAAAGTTGATTTTTTGTTGCAAATATAATAAAATTACATTTTTTTATTATTTAACAGCAAATATGAAAATTTCAAATCCCAAGACAATTCTATCATTTTTTATCATAAGTTTCCCTTTTTCTGCTTTTTCTTGGAATATTGAAACTGTAACTACGGCTCCATTGGGGAAGATAATCACAATTGGAGGCACAGTAATTCCGTTTAAAAAAGTGCAATTATTAGCGCAAATGCCAGGCAGAGTAGAGTTTATATCCAATCAAGAAGGAGAGAGCATAAAAAATAAAAGTGTCTTAATTGTCATTGATGATGATGATTTGCTTGCTAAACGAGCCCAAGCCATTGCATCTTTGAAAGCCGCCGAGGCAAATTATTCGAATGCTATTGAGTTATATAATCACGAACTATACTATCCACGCACTGATGATACCAACTCTATGTCTGGCATGGGAATGCCATCTTTATTTGATAAATTTTTTACCCGTCGTTTTAGCCGTGGAATGGGTTATGGTGACTACCGTGCTGATAGATTTATGGATTTAAATAATCAAGAAACTAATCGTTCCAAAGCATGGGCTGCCATCCAAAAATCTCGTTTTGCCATAGAGGAATTAAATGCCAAATTAAAAGATACCCGCTCATTTGCTCCATTTGATGGGGTAATTACTAAAAAAATGGTAGAGATCGGCGACACAATTCAACCTGGAATGCCGATGATGGAAATCGCCCAGACTAAATTTTTAAGAATTGAGGCTCAAATTCCTGCAAGATTAGTGCCAAACCTAAAAAGAGGATCATTCGTTGATGCTAAATTAGATGTAGGAGACACTTTTGTAAAAGCAAGAGTGGCACAAATTTACCCTATTGCTGATATTCTGCGACACACAGTAACTGTTAAGTTTGATTTGCCAAAGGGAGTCCCTGGTGGCCCTGGTATGTATGCCGAGGTTTTTATTAAAGATACATTACAATCTATTAAAAAATCTGTGCCTATTATCAGTGCTGATTCATTAATTTACCGTGGTAGCCTCCCTTATGTTTTTGTGATAAATAATAACGAGAAAATACAACTTAGAATTGTTAGGGCTGGCAAAAAAATAGGCAATAATAAGGTTGCAATCTTATCAGGCTTGGTTCAAGGAGAGAGAGTTGTTACTAACCCACCATTAAATCTTCGTTCTGGAATATTAATTGACGACATCAAAGATAAACAATCTACCAACAACAACCAAAAAAATAAAAAATAACCATGTCTAAAAAAATAAACAGGGATCAACATTTAGGATTAGCAGGCAAAACTGCAAGATCTTTTATAAACTCACCACTATCACCACTGTTATTGATAGTATCATTGTTAATTGGTATTATTGGTTTGATTCTTACTCCACGCCAAGAAGATCCCCAAATATCCGTGCCTATGGTTGATGTATTTGTGCAATATCCAGGAGCATCAGCATCACAGGTTTCATCTCTTGTGTCAGACCCATTGGAGAGGATGTTATCTGAAATAACAGGCATAAAACATGTATATTCTGCCTCACAAAAAGAGCAAGCCTTGGTAACGGTTGAATTTGATGTAGGAGAAGAGACAGAAAATTCTATTTTAAAAGTCTATGATAAAATTCACTCCAATATGGACAAAATGCCGCCTGGGGTTAAAGGAGCACTCGTCAAACCCAAGGGAGTTGATGATGTCCCTGTAGTAACATACACTTTATGGTCAGAGGATATTGATGACTCACAGCTTCGTTTGCTTGCTTTGGATGTGTTGCAAGAAATAAAGGGAATCCCCAACACGAGTCAGAGCTTTATAGTTGGAGGCAGATCTCAACAAATAAAAATTGAGCCATCCCCTGAGAGGTTATCAGGTTTTGGTATAAGCCTTGATCAGCTTGCCAATACCATCTCAACTGCCAATAGCCAATATGGTATAGGCAGCTTTGAATCATGGGATAAAACTTTTTATCTGTATGCAGGTAGTTTTTTAAAAACTGCCGAAGATATTGAACAATTAGTAGTAGCTATCGCCGATGATGCTCCGGTTTATGTAGGTGATGTCGCCACAATTAGCAACAGTCCTGCTGATACCACTAATATAGTCCATTATTATACTGGTGAATCTCATAAAAACCAGTCCATAAAAACCCATGGAGCAGCTGCTATAACTATCGCCATCGCTAAGAAAAAAGGTAGCAACGGGGTAAGTGTAGCACAGGATATTGTCAATAAAGTAGAGAGTTTAAAAGGGCAGTTAATCCCAGATAATGTCCATACAGAGATAACTCGTAATTATGGAGAAACTGCTGATAATAAAGTAAACGAATTAATTTTTAAATTATTTATGGCAACAGGAATAGTAACTATTTTAGTTTGGTTATTTTTAGGGTTTAGAGCTTCTTTGGTGGTTTTAATTGTAATTCCAGTAGTGATTCTGATCACAGTTTTTGCAGCCCTTATCTTAAACATGACAATTGATAGAGTATCTTTATTTGCTCTTATTTTTTCAATCGGAATATTAGTGGATGATGCGATAGTTGTGGTGGAAAATATTTATCGCCGATGGCTTGATGAGGGAAAAATTAGCACCAAAATTTCCATCGAAGCTGTGGCAGAGGTAGGTAACCCGACAATTCTTGCAACCTTTACTGTAATCGCCGCCCTTATGCCGATGGGTTTTGTGCGTGGTATGATGGGTCCTTATATGGCACCAATCCCCACCTTAGGATCAGTTGCGATGCTTTTTTCATTGTTTGCCGCTTTTTCTTTTACTCCATGGCTTGTTATGCGGATTCGTCCATCAATGGACTACCTTAAAAAAGCTCAGAAAAAAGAGCACAAACAAGAGCAATTTTTTAACAATCTATACAAAAAGACGATTATACCATTAGTAAGTAACCCATTAAAGGGTAAACTATTCTTAGGATTTTTGTTTTTTATATTCTTTGCAAGTTGTTTCTTGTTTTATACCAAATCAGTCAAGGTTAAAATGTTGCCACTTGACAACAAACCTGAGTTTAATGTTTTGGTAAATTTTCCAGCAGGTAGTGCTTTGCCAAAAACAGCAAATTTTAATCACTTAGTGGCAGATGAATTGTTAAAAATGCCAGAGGTGGCTGCGATTCAAACCTATGCTGGCACCGCATCCCCATTTAACTTCAATGGTTTGGTGCGTCATTTTTATTTAAGATCGCAGCCCTGGCAAGGAGATATCCAAGTTCAATTATCTGATAAAAACCAACGAGAGGCAACCTCACAACAGCTTGCTATTAAAGCCCGTGCTGTTTTGCGACCTATTGCCCAAAAACATGGAGCCAAAATTCAAGTTATCGAAATGCCACCTGGTCCACCTGTTTTACAATCAGTTGTAGCAGAAATTTACGGTCCAACCGCTGAGATTCGTCGTGCAGTTGCCAAAGATGTTGAAAAAATGTTTGACAAGGCTGAAAACTTAACAGATGAAGATACTTTTATTCAACACAATTACGACACATGGCACTTTAAGGTCGACGTTGAAAAGGCTCTTAGAAAAGGTGTATCCACTGAAACTATCAATCGTAATCTAAAAATGGCGATGGGCGGACACTCGCTGGGAGATGTAAAGGTCAAAAATATATTAGAACCACGGCATATAATCTTACAGTTACCATTTGAGAGGCGATCAGAAATAGCAAACCTTGGTAATTTGCCAATCCCCAGCAACACAGGTGGCACAGTTCCTTTGTCAGAGCTTGGTAGTTTTATCAAAACAAAACAAGAGCCCATAATTTTTCACAAAGACTTACGTCCGGTTGAGTTTGTAACAGCAGAGGTGCAAAATCCCTATCCTGCTCCGGTATATGGAATGTTTGAAGTGCAGGATATGTTGAAAGACTATATCTCCCCTGATGGTGTTAAAATTGAGCCCTCTTGGTTTGGTGCTCCTGACTCATCACAAAAATCAACTATGGAATGGACCGGCGAATGGACTGTAACCTATGAAACATTTCGTGATATGGGACTGGCGTTTGCTATTGCTATTATTTTAATCTATATATTAGTTGTGTGGGAGTTTCAAAATTTTATGTTGCCGGCGATTATTATCTCACCTATTCCTTTAACCCTAGTCGGCATTATCCCAGGACACTGGCTTTTAGGAGCAGAATTTACTGCCACCTCAATGATAGGTTTTATAGCGCTGGCAGGAATTATCGTGCGTAATTCAATCTTGCTCGTGGACTGTGGCAAAAAACAAATTGAGGAGGGCAAGGATGTTTTGGAGGCCATTATTTACTCTTGTCAAGTGCGAACACGCCCGATATTAATTACCGCCTTTGCTTTGATGGGTGGTGCTACGGTTATTATGTCAGATTTAATATTTCAAGGCATGGCGATTTCGCTATTCTTTGGTATTTTTGTCTCAACAATCCTTACTTTGATAATAATTCCATTGGGATGTATTTCAGCACGAGAGAGTTTCTGTCCTCCTAATAATGGTTTTGAAAAATCAGATATAAATTGTGAAAAAATAAGAGGCAAGATTATATCTCCTAAACAAAGAAAACTAAAATTTAAAATTAACAAAACTACAAAAAATAAAATTAATAATTTTATAGAAGATTTTAAGGATATAGTGCTTATTCTTGTTGGCGGCATTATAGTTTCTATTAAATCACTTATTCCGAATAAGATTAAAAATATCAGAATAAACATAGAACACAGCAACCAAAAAATCAATAAAAAAGAAAAAATTAAAAAAGAAAAAATTACTGGGAAAAGTAAAACAACAAATAGAGATGATAAAAAGAAAAGCACCAAAGAAAAAATTAAAAAAGAAAAACAAGATAACAAAAAAACAGTGATTAAAAAAACTCGTGGGATTAGGTTAAAAAAATTATGAAAAACATATTTATAGCAATTATTTTTTATGGGCTTTTATCATCCATAGCCTTGTCTGATAACACGGATCATACTTTTGGCGCAGAGCAACAACAATACCCAAATGTAATTGAGTATAATAATTCTGATGATTCTAATGAGCATAAAAGGAGGCATACTTTTGGGTCGACGAATCCACAAGATAACTTACAAGATTATCCACCAATCCCAGGATTGGATTATCAAGTAGAGCAAAATGCTCCTAAACTGCCAAACAATGACGAATATAATTATCAACAACAAAATTCAAGACAAACATATAACCCTCGTGGCGGTTTTGTGTATCCTCCATTTAACTATAACTCACCATCAAATATTTGGCAATATGCACCACAGCCTAATAATTTTGATGATTTTGATTTAAATCCTGCGAATCCATGGCAGGATCCTAAACGTAAAAGGTATTAAAATATATGATAACTATTATTGGTAACCTCAAAGGAGGCACAGGAAAAAGCACTATATCTTTTAACTTAGCAATTTGGCTATTAACAAACAAAAGAAAAAAAGTAGATGTTTTTGATCTTGATCCGCAAAAAACTCTGAGTGATGTTGGTGATGTCCGCACCGAAGAGTCTTATTTGCCAGTTTTAAAAATCAAAACTGAGGTAAAAAATATTAAAAAATCAACAGCAGATGAAGTGTTAGTTGATATAGGTGTATCGGATATGTCATCGCTTGAAAAAGCGATATCAAAAGCTGATAGAGTTATAATCCCCGTGCAACCTAGCCAAGCTGATGTTTGGTCTACTCAAAGATTTTTAAAAATTATCAAAAAACACCAAAAACCAAAATTAGAAATTTTATGTTTTATCAATCGTGCCGATACTCATATTGGGGTAAGGGAAACTGCTGAGACACGCGAGGCATTAAACACATTAAAAGGAATTACACAAATACAGCCTATGATCCATCAACGCACAGCATTCAGAAGATCTTTTAGTGAGGGTCTGGCAGTTTTTGAGATGAATCCCAATAGCAAAGCACACAAAGAAATAGAGCATCTTGCTAAGGTTTTATTCACAAAATAAATGGGAGAGATTAAATGGCTCCCCGGGACGGGCTCGAACCGCCGACCTAGTGATTAACAGTCACCCGCTCTACCAACTGAGCTACCGGGGAATAAAACCTGCATATTATACCTAATAAATTTTTTCTTTGCAACTTTTATTTTTAAACAAAAGTTGTTATCGCTGATATTAAGTTTTTTTTCAGGTAACTTTTACAATACAGCATACTAATGTCTGGGTTTAAATCACTCGTTTGAGTTATAATTAAATTGTTATATCCGCAAGGATTTATATTGTCATAGGGTTTTAAATCCATAGCTATGTTTAATGACAATCCGTGATAAGTGCAGCCCTTTGATACTCGCAAACCCAAAGCCGCTATTTTTTTATTATTCACATAAACCCCTGGCATTGCCTCTCTTCTATGCCCTATAATATTTTTAGTTGCCAATAAATCAATAATTACCTGCTCTAACAAAAAAACCAGCGATTTTATGCCCAGATTATATCTTTTTAATTGTAGCAGAGGATAGATGATAAGTTGTCCGATATTGTGGTAGGTAATTTGCCCACCACGATTAGATTGAATTATGGGAATGTTGTCATTATTGACGGGAATGTTTTTTTTATCTGTTGCTTGTCCCAGAGTATAAACCGCAGGATGCTCTAAGAACCAAATCTCATCATTGCTATCAATTTGTCTCTTGGTATTAAAATTTATCATTTTGTCCATAACTATCTTATATTGCATAATTGATAAATCTTTTGTTATAATAGTCATTTTTTTTAATTTTTTTTGAGGTTGTGTTATATGAAGTTTTTTAAAATGTTTATTATAGGGCTTTTATTTTTTTCTGTCAATCTTTTTGCGGCCAATGATGATTGGGATGATGTAAATTTTTCATCACAAGCAGAATTCGATGATTTTGCCAAAGATCTCGGAGGCACTTTAAACTTTAATGCTTTGGGTCCTGCTGCTCCCTTGGGAATCTTAGGGTTTGATGTTGCAGCCGGCATGAGTGTGACATCTTTTAGCACAGGATACTTAGATAAAGTGGGAGCAGAGCATAGCGACACTTTGGTTTTTGCAAAAGTGCAGGTGCAAAAAGGCTTGCCGCTTGGAATTGATATCGGTTTATCAAGAAGTTCAGCGATAAATTCAAATGTCGTTAAAACTGGTGGTTTTATAAGTTATGCAATTTTAAAAGGTGGCATCGCAACTCCTGCTATCAATACTCGTTTTTCAATGTCAAAATTATCAAATGTTGATGTTTTAGAGTTTTCATCTCAAACCTTGGAGGTATCAATTTCAAAAGGCATAACAATCGTAACTCCTTTCGTAGGGGCAGGTGCCGTGAGATCAAAAACTCGTGCCACAGTTGCCAATAGGGGCGGTGTTGATTTAAAAGAATCATCAAGCACTCAGGGAAAATATTTTGCAGGCATCAATATGAATTTATTATTTATGGATATTTTGGTTCAATATACAAAAGTGGGTGAAAGTTCTACCTCAGCTTTGAAGTTAGGTTTTAGGTTCTAACAGTGAAACCTTTGTATAAATCAAGTGTAGCTTAGAATTATAAGAAAATAGTGCATATTTTATCAAAAAATTAGGAGAATGGCTTGCTATTTGACGATTTTTTTGGTAAAATGGGTGCATTTTATTGTTGTTATTAAGGTTTGTTTGATTTATGCAAAGGTCTCACAGTATATGAAAAAACGCCGTGCCTATGCTTTAATTTCTGGTGGGCTGGATTAATGTTGGCAGTCAGAGTTATCCAAGATCAAGGAATTGAGGTTGAAGGGATAAATTTTTACACTGGATTTTGTGTTGAAGGTCATACCGCGATTTTACATAACAAAGACAAAATTAAAAGAAACAATGTTCTGTGGGTTGCCGAGCAACTTGGCATTAAATTGAATATTGTAGACATAAGCAATAAGTATAAAAACATTCTACTAAATCCTAAATACGGTTATGGTAAAAATCTAAATCCCTGCCTGGATTGCAAAATTTTTATGGTTCAACAAACATATGAATTGTTACAAAAAAATAATTTTGATTTTATTATAACAGGCGAGGTAGTAGGTCAACGTCCTATGTCCCAACGAGCTGATACCATGCCTGTGGTCGCCCATCAATCTGGTGCCGCTGATTTATTGGTTCGTCCTCTATCTGCGAGAAATTTACCGCCGACAAAACCAGAGATAGAAGGTTGGATAAAAAGAGATAAAATGTCAGATTTTTCTGGAAGATCCAGAGCAGGACAGATGGCATTGGCAAAAAAATTCAATATCAAAGAATATGCCCAGCCTGCTGGAGGTTGTTGTTTTTTAACAGATGCTAACTACTCCGCAAAATTATCTGATATGTGGCAACATCGTGGTAGCCGAGATTATGAATTAGATGATATAATAATGTTAAAAGTCGGTCGCCATCTGCGTCCTGCCAAAAATTATAAAATAATTGTCGCCCGTGATGAGGCAGAGGGCAATTATATGGCAGGATATAAAAATAATCATATCAGTTTAGAAGCAGAAGATAAAATTCCAGGAGCGCTGTGTTTAATCGAGGGACAACCTAATGATGATGATTTACAACAAGCTGCTAGTATATGTGCTTATTTTGGTAAAGGCAGAGATCTATCCCAGGTAACAATAAATATTCAACATTTAGATGGCAAGAGACAGCAATTGAAAGTTGCTCCGATAAAGATAAACAAAAACTGGTTTATTATCAACAAATCTTAATTTTTTATGGTTGCTTAAGGAAGCTCTGAATAACTGCCAAGAACAAATGCAGTTATAGCAAGGGGACATATCATCTTGTTAGCAGTCAATCAGAACTTCCTTAATTGGCGTCTTTTACTTGTTTTTTTTTATTCAAGAATTTTGATTTTTCAATATCATCTTCTGGTCGCCCATACTTAAAAGCAGTAAATGTCAATATAAATGATGCCACACTTAAAACAACTATTGACAACGATATAATAATCAACAAATACAAATGAAAATCATCAGATACACTTTGCACATCAATTACGAGATGACGAGATAAAGCCGTAATAGCTATAAATATTAAAAACTGCACTGGCAGACGATGAGTCTTAAAATAAATCCCGATCATCGCTCCTAACTCTAAGTATATAAACAACAAAAGTATGTCTTTTAATTGAGCATGTCCTGCACTCATAATTTCCAAATATTCAAAAAATGCCGACCATACAACTGTGCCTCCTATGACAAACAAGGCAAGGTAGTGAAAGATATCAACAAATATATTGCCAATATGTTGAATTTTTTTAGGATCTACTTTCATATGCTTTTTATTTAAAATTTTATTATGAGACCTTTGCATAATTCAAGTGCTGTTTAGAGAATACAGAAAATAGTGCATTTTTATAGCAAAAATGAGGAATATGGTAATTCCCTTTGACGAATTTTTGCTATGAGCATATGCAATCTATTTGTTTTATAAATTGTGCTTTAATTATGCAAAGATTTCTATTATACATAAAAAAAATATTAATGTCAATTTTTCCAATTTTTTTTGGATGTTATTAAGCTGCCAATAACAAACTTTTCTCTATTGCAAGATCTGAATAATCACCATAATTCCATCATACGGAACCTCCAATCATTCATATCTCTACATCATCATGCCAAACCCCAAAAACCAGTTATACTACCCCAACACCTTGAGACCTTTGCATAATTAAAGTGTGGCCCAGAACAATAAGAAAATAGTGCATATTTTATTGTTATTATAAAGTGGGACAAAGATTATGCAAAGGTCTTACCTTATATTTTTTTATAAAAAGATTGAAAAATATTACAAAAAAAAGTAGAATAGTGTTTGTTTTTTAAAAATAAATTAAAATGATAAGCAAAAAAATAACAAATATTTTGGTATGTGGAATAGGCGGTCAAGGAGTTATGACAGCAGCAGAAATAATAGCTCAGGCTGCTGTATCAATTGGATTAGATGCCAAAAAAACAGAGGTTGCCGGTATGGCACAACGAGGCGGAGTAGTAACCTCTCATATTCGGTTTGGTGAAAAAGTTTTAAGTCCTGCTATAAACTGTGGTGAGGCAGATATTTTGTTGAGCTTTGAATTGGCAGAGGCATATCGCTGGTTACATTGGTTAAAAGCAGACGGTCAAGCATTGATAAATAATAATTGCCAAGAGCCACCTGTGGTAAATTTAGGCTTGTATGATTATCCAGATAATGCTTTGAATGAGATGAAAAAAAGCACCCAAAAAATTAAAACTTTTGATGCTACTTCTGTTGCTCGTGATCTGGGTAATCCAAAATTAGTAAATACTGTAATGCTCGCCGCAGCCTCTGCATTTTTGCCATTTGAGCCTGATATTATTAAAAATATAATAGTTAACAAATTCAAAGCATACAAACCGCATTTGGCTCAAATAAACTCAAATGCTTTTGATAAAGGCATACAGTTATAAGGGTTTAGGTGGTTTTGATGGAGGTTGATAAAAGGGCTTATGGTGGAGAGGCAGGGATTCGAACCCTGGGAGGGGATAAACCCTCGCTGGTTTTCAAGACCAGTGCTTTCGACCACTCAGCCACCTCTCCTACTTGAAAACATTAAATTTAACCGCATATTATAATCACTTTTTTATTTTTTTGTCAATTATTTTGAACTTTTTTGTTTTTTTGTTTTCAAAAAACATTATAATTATCTTTTTTATTTTTGGAATTTTACATCATGTCTTACATTAACACAACTACCTCTACTGATAATGGCGTCTTGGCAACTAATAAAGTTTTACGCAATACTTATATGTTGTTATCGGCAACTTTAATTTTCAGTGCAATTTCAGCTGGCATATCAATGGCTTTAAATATGCCTTATCCTGGTTTAATTATCTCTTTGGTGGGGATGTTAGGTTTATTGTTCTTGGTGCATAAATTTGCTAACTCTGCATTGGGGCTATTATTTGTCTTTTTGTTCACAGGCTTTATGGGTGCAATTTCAGGACCAATTTTAAGTATGTATATCAATAATCTTAGCAACGGACCACAATTAGTTATGACGGCTTTAGGTGGAACCGGAGTAATATTTTTATCATTATCTGCTTATGTTTTAACCACCAAAAAAGATTTTTCTTTTATGGGCGGTTTTTTGATGGCAGGTTTTGTGGTAGTTTTTATCGCTATTATCGCTAACTGGTTTTTACAGTTATCAGCCTTACAATTAGTTATTTCATCGGCAATTATTTTATTAATGTCAGGTTTTATATTATGGGATACCAGCAATATTGTGCAAGGCGGTGAGACAAATTATATTCGTGCGACCGTGAGCCTATATATTTCTATTTATAACATATTTTTTTCATTATTACATTTATTGGGTATTTTTGGTGGCGATGATTGATGGGTTTTTTTGAGAGCTTAGCTTTATTGTTAGTAGGTGGCGGTATCGTGTATTTATTATTTAACAATTACCGCCATTTTAAAGAAAATAACCATGAAAAAACAACGCCTGCTATGTGGCAATCTGCATTACTACCTATTAGTTTTGTAATTATATTTGTTATATTTCTTATTTTTTTAATCCGTTAGTTTTTATATATGAAACTTCTCTTTGATTTTTTTCCGATAATTTTATTTTTTGTAGCTTATAAACTGTATAGCATTTATGTCGCCACGGCGGTGGCTATTGTTGCCTCAATTTTGCAGGTATCATATAGTTATTATAAAAATAAAAAAATTGAAAAAATGCACTTGGTGTCAATGGCAATTATTTTGGTTATGGGTGGGGCAACACTTATCCTCCATGATAAATCCTTTATAATGTATAAACCATCAATTATAAATTGGCTATTTGCCGCAGGCTTTTTTGTTAGCGAATTTATTGGCAAGAAACCTTTGATTGAAAGAATGCTCTCATCCCATATTGTTTTGATTGAAAACAAATGGCGAGTGATAAATCGCCTATGGATTGGATTTTTTATCATATCTGGGTTGGCAAATTTATATTTTGTTTATGATTATAATTTGGTGGAGTCTCAACTTTTGCCATTAGTTGCCGGGATTAAAGATTTTAATGTAGCGGATTTAAATTGTCTTGCTTTGGTGGATGAGAGTGCCAAAAATTTATGTGCTGTTGCCAAAGACAAAGAATCTATTTGGGTAAATTTTAAACTCTTTGGTCTGTTGGGAATGACGCTAATTTTTATCTTGTTACAAGGATTGTATTTATCAAAATACATTCAACAAGAAAATCAAGATAACAAATAATATGAGACCTTTGCATAATTCAAGTGCCGTTTAGAGAATGCGCATTTTGTGTGTTTTATAAATTGTGCTTGAATTATGCAAAGGTCTCAATATGTTATAGTTCGTTCCAACTCGCAGAGACTGTGAAATAACTATTTATTGCAATTCGGATGGGACGGACAGACTCAAAAAAGAATCTCCGTCATGGCAACAGGCGGACGGAGAAAAAAGAGAAACACAAAACAATAAAAAACCCCGTCATTGCGAGGCGGACGGGGAAAACGATGCAACATCAGGAAATTAAACCGCCGTGGCAATCTCGTGGCAGAGCCGTTTTCTTGTTGGTTTGTTGTTTTGCAGGAGAGGTGGAACAGGATGGAGATTGCTTCTGTATTCGCCTTGTGGCGAATTCCTCGTAATGACGGGATTCTCTTTTTTTGTTCAGCAGTTGTTTGAGTTTTATTTATTTCATAGTTTCGCAGAACAGGAGTGATGGAAAAAAGTTTTACCGCAAGTTTAAAAAAGACTTTTTTATAAATAGTTTTTATTTTTAAAGAAGTTTTTATTTTTATTTTTATTTTTTTTATGGAGATTATGTATGAAAACAAAATTATTGATATTATTATCACTAATCATTGGACTTTCTTTATCTGTTGTTAATGCTAATGAAAGTGATTCAGCGGCGACAGTAAATGGAGTTGTAATTACCAAGACACAGGTAGATATTCAGGCCGCATCCGTGCCAGATGCCACAGAAGCACAAAAAAAAGCTATTTTAGTGCAATTGATTGATTTAGAAATTTTAAGACAAGAGGCAATTGCCCAAAAAATAGATAAGGATCCTGTGGTAGCTAATCAAATATCTCATCAAATCGCTCAAACCTATGTATCAGAGTTATTAAAAAAAGAGTTCAAAGATTATAAAACATCAGATGAAGATCTTGTCAAAGCCTATCAAGCAAAAATTAAAGATATGCCAAAAATTGAATATAAAGCATCGCATATTTTATTAAAAAAAGAAGATGAAGAAAAGGCAAAAAAAATAATAGAAGATTTGGAATCTGGTAAAGATTTTGCGGCACTTGCCAAAGAGCATTCAACAGGACCAACTGGCAAAAATGGTGGCGATTTAGGTTGGTTTCCATTAAAAACTATGGTTAAGGAATTTTCAGATTCATTGAAAGTTATGAAAAAAGATGGACATTCTAAGACTCCGGTTAAAACTCAATTCGGCTGGCACATCATAAAACTCATTGATAAAAGAGATTTAGAGCCACCAAAAATGGCAGATATGAAAGATCAATTAACACCTGAAATCTTAAATAATGCTGTAGGTGAGTATATCAAAAAAATTAAAAATAAAGCAAAAATTACTATTAAATAATTTTATATCAAGACTCTTGTATTGATAAATAACCTCTGATGAAAATTTTTAGTAGTCTTTATAAAACTATGATATCTCTTGCAAGACATCGTTTTGCAGAGAGATATTTATATGGTATAACTTTTGCAGAATCCTCATTTTTTCCAATTCCTACGGATATTATGTTAGGTCCTATGTGTCTATCACAACCTGCAAAAGCATTAAAGTTTGCCTGGTGGACTACATTTTTTTCAGTATTAGGCGGTATATTAGGTTATGCAATCGGCTTTTTTTTATTTGATTTAATTGAGCCTTTTTTGCACAGTTTGGGAGTATGGAGCAAATATCAACAAGTAGGCAGTTTATTTAACGAATACGGAATTTGGATAATTTTTATTGCAGGTTTCACCCCCATTCCTTATAAGTTTTTTACAATTGGTGCAGGGGCTATGGTTTTAAATTTGCCAATTTTTATCATCAGTTCTTTTGTGGGCAGAGGCTTAAGATTTTTTCTGGTAGCTTGGTTGTTATCAACCTATGGGGCAAAATATGAAGACAAAATTATAAAATACATTGAAATTATCGGTTGGGTGTTGGTGGCAATTTTTGTTGTGCTTTTGCTTTATATTAAAATTGTGCTATAATAACGATTTTTTATCCAAAAAAATAATGAAAAAAATTATAATAGTTAGTCTGATCTTGCTTCTAAATTCCTGTGTAAATAATGGCGGTAGTTTTCGTCACGATCAACATACAGTGCAACCTGGAGAAACTGTTTATTTTATCGCTTGGAAATATAAACAAGATCCTCAAAAAATAATTCAATGGAATCAATTAGACGATACTGCAAAAATTTATCCAGATCAAAAATTATGGATTAGCAGACCACCTAACTACACTGATAACAGCTATTCTCCACCGCCTCCACAGAATAACATCAAGCCTGTATATAATCCTGCCTCATCAACACAAAACAAGAATCCTGTGTATGTAGACAACAAACTAAGGTTACCTGTAGGATCAGGTGCAAGTAATAATGAGGCAACCGAAGAGCCCATTGCCTACAAAGAGCATTCAACAGAAAATCCTGCACCAAAAACTTCTAAACAAAAAGCACCTTTTCCCGTGCCCAACAAAAGAATTGGCATAACAACACCACAACCTAAAAAATCTGCCACAAAAACATCAGCAATGTCTAAAATATGGGGATGGCCACATAAAGGCAAGGTTGTCAAAAAATTTTCAATCTCAAAAGTTAATGCCAGAGGCATAGGTATAACAGGCACCGCAAATAATAAAATTCTTGCTGCCAACAGTGGCACGGTGGTATATAGTGGTGATGGCATAAAAAACTATGGTAATCTTATTATCATCAAGCACAATAAAACATTTTTAAGTGCCTATGCTCATAATAAGATTATTAAAGTAAAAGAAGGGCAAGCCGTTAATAAAGGCCAGGTTATATCAACCATGGGGCCTAAAAAACCATACAATGGGTATCTGCATTTTGAAATTCGCAAACTTGGAACTCCTGTTAACCCCTTAATTTATTTACCGAAATAATTAATGTGAGACCTTTGCATAATTCAAGTGCGGTTTAGGATAATAAGAAAATAGTGCATATTTTATTAAAAAAAGAGGAGAACAACTTGCTATTTGACGAATTTTTTAATAAAATAGGTTGTTATAAACTGTGCTTGAATTATGCAAAGGTCTCAATATATGTTTTGGAGTGAGGAACAAAAAACTAACCACAACACATCATCAGATGTGATTGATGTTATATTTAAAATAAAAGCTACAAACATACCGTGTGATCATATTTTTTATTTACAGCAAGAAATATTAAGAATAATTCCAGAATATAAAAAACAAAGTCAAAATAGCATTCAAAATATCCATATTAGTGAGCAAGCTTGTGGATGGGTGCGAGACGATAACAAACCATTGCAAATCTCCAAAAGAACTCACTTAAATCTAAGATTGCATAAAAAATCTATTGATTTAATTGATAATCTAACCCAAAAAACACTGAATATAAACTCTTATCCGTTGCAAATTTTAAGTTATAAAACTCGTCCATTAAAACCTGCAAAAACTCTACTGTCAAGATTCGTTTATAGCGAAATTGAAAACGAAGAAAATTTTTTAATATCTGTGGCTCAAGAATTAAAAAAATTAAATATTGATGTTAAAAAAATGCTGTGTGGCAAAACTCGTTTTATCAAAACTTCTCCAAAAATACTCAAAACTCGCAGTCTTTTAATTGCCGATTTAAAAGCAGTTGATTCTATTAAGATTCAACAAGAAGGCATAGGAGATTACAAATTAGCAGGTTGCGGCATATTTATTCCTTATAAGAATCTTGATGCTGTTCGTTAAAAATATCATACAATCCGAAGAATGCGATATTTTTTAGCAAGGTTTTGATAGATTTTTATTTTATCTAATTTATCTCTTTTTATTGCCCCCTTGATTAAAATATTTAACCTATATTGCATATTCTCTATTGTAAGATTATAGTTTTTAGGGGACAAGGTTTTAGATTTTAACATTTTATCTAAGGAATAAATCCGATACTCATCCATTTTTGGATATTTTTTTGATAACTGGTCCGAATGTCCGCCATATTTATCAATCAATGGATCGTTTATAAATGATACAGGTTTTGCAGAGCAAAAACGCAACCAATAATCGTAATCCTCACAGGCTGGCATAGTTTCATCAAAAAAACCTATCTCGTAAAAAACTTCTTTTTTTATCAATACTGCTGATGGAGATATACAACATAATTTAAGGCATTTATCATAAATCAAGCCACCATATTTTTGGTGTTTTTTTTGTTGATTTAATATTGCATTGTCTCTATACCATACTTCATTGCTGTGGATTAGTTCTATGCTTAAATCATCTTTAATTTTTGCCACTTGTTTTGATAATTTGTCCTTATGCCACCTATCATCCGAATCAAGTAAAGCTATATAATCCGATGTAGCCTTTTTTATGCCGTTGTTGCGTGCAGAGCTTACCCCTTGATTTTTTTGGTGTAAAATTTTTATAGTTTTTACATTAGAATATTTTTGTTTTAATGTTTGGGATAAATTATCAGTTGAGCCATCATCCACTATTATAATCTCATTAGCGGATAGTGTTTGTTGCAACACAGAATCTATGGCACGGACAATTATTGTTGCTCGATTAAAAACTGGAATTATGACACTAACTGTTATTTTGTTGTTATTTTTCATATTTTTTTATTTATTAGAGTATAATATAACAGATTTTTATTTTTTTTAAGTTATTAAATAATGAAATTTGTTGATGAATGTAAAATTACAGTAACAGGTGGCAAAGGAGGCAATGGATGCCTATCCTTTCGCCGTGAAAAATATATAGCCCACGGTGGTCCAGACGGTGGTGATGGTGGTGATGGCGGGTCTGTTTATATGCAGGCTTATAACAAAATAAATACTTTGGTTGATTTTCGTTACCAAAGAATCTATAAAGCAAAAACTGGCACAGATGGTGCAGGACAACAAAAAACTGGCAAAAAAGGCGAAGATTTAATTATCAATGTGCCGGTTGGAACTCAAATCATAGACGTTAATACCGATGAGACAATAGGAGACTTAACAACTGACGGACAAAAAATAAAAGTTGCTCAAGGTGGCTTTCATGGACTTGGCAATACTCGTTATAAAAGCTCGACCAACCGTGCGCCGAGACAAACCTCAAATGGAAGTCTGGGGGACGAGAGAGATATTCAACTTTCTTTAAAACTCTTAGCAGATGTAGGTTTATTAGGGTTGCCGAATGCCGGTAAATCTTCTTTTATCCGTCGCGTCAGTGCCGCCCGTCCAAAAGTAGCTGACTATCCTTTTACAACTTTAATCCCTAATCTCGGAGTTGTATCGCTTGGAGCCGGTAAAAGTTTTGTCATAGCAGATATTCCGGGTTTAATAGAGGGGGCATCAGAAAACATAGGTTTAGGGTTTAGATTTTTAAAACATTTACAAAGATGTTCAATGTTATTACATATAATTGATATAGCCACAGATGATGAAAAAACTATTGTATCGGATGCCAAAAAAATCATCAATGAATTAAAAATATTTGATAAAAATCTAATTGATAAAAAACGAATTATAGTTTTAAATAAAATTGATATCATCCAAGATGGGGCTTTAAAAACTATGGAGACTGCGATAAAAAAGATTTTCCCTAAGTTAAATGTTTATAATATCAGTTGTATGACAGGAGAGAACACCGAACAACTTTGTAGAATTATTTATGAAAATCTGGATAATAAAAATAGGTAGCTCACTAATTGCCAAAGCAGATTTACCCATCAATATCAAAAATATTCAAAAATGGGCGGGGCAAATTGACAAACTTCGTGATTATGGTATATCAGTCGTCTTGGTATCATCAGGGGCAATTTCAGCCGGAGTGCAAAAATTAAACTGGCAAAAAAGACCGCATAGAGTCCACAAATTACAAGCCGCCGCCGCAGTCGGACAAACTGCTTTAATTCAAAATTATGAAAGTGTTTTTTATGATAAATATAAAATAAGAACCGCCCAGATATTATTAACTCATCAAGATTTATCAAATCGCAAGAGTTATTTGAATGCCAAAAGAACAATTCAAACCCTTTTAGATTTTAATGTTATGCCAATTATTAACGAAAACGATACAGTCGCTACATCGGAGATTCGTTTTGGTGATAATGATACACTGGCGGCTTTGAGTGCAAATTTATTACAAGCCGAAAAATTGATTATTATGACAGATCAAGACGGTTTATTTGATGATAATCCACAAAATAATCCCAATGCAAAACTTATCAAAACCGCAGATGCAAATGATAAAAATTTACTTAAATATGCCACAGGACGAGGTAGCGAATTTAGCACAGGCGGTATGATGACAAAAATTACCGCTGCCACCAAAGCTGCCAATTCAGGATGCATGACAATAATTTGCAATGGCAACAATGAAACTGCTTTGCTTGATATTTATAACAACAAACAAGTCGGCACAACCTTAAAAGCAGATAAAAAACAAAAAAATGCTTTTAAAGTTTTTATTAAAAATAACTTAAAAGCACAGGGGAAAATAATCTTAGATAGCGGTGCGATAGAGGTGATTACAAAATCAGGAAAATCATTATTGCCTGTGGGAGTTTTACAAGCAACAGGAGATTTTCAAAGAGGAGATTTAGTTGTCTGTTGTGATGAAAAAAATACAGAGATAGCCTGCGGTCTTATCAATTACAATATAGATGACACCAGAAAAATTATCGGGAGGATAAGCTCTGAGATTGAAAAACACTTAGGTTATATTGCCGAGAATGAGTTGATTCATCGCGATAATATGAGTTTGATTTAGAAAGAATCCGTCATAACGAGGCGGAATAGAATAATTAATAATTAACAGTTATTAGTTTAAAGTCCGCTATTAATTTTTAACTATTAACTAATAACTATATAGACTGCCGTGGTTATTTCTTTTTACTATCGTCATCACGAGGAGCGGTAGCGACAAAGTGATCTCTTTGGGTGTGTCCGTTTGCCCCAGGAGATTGCCACGGCTGTAAATGCTTGGTATTACATCATTTTTCAGTCCGCCTCGCCATGACGGGTTTTTTTTGAGCTTGTTTTTCTATAAGATGATGTTATTTTCTAACGAGCAGCAGTTTCGGTATAAACCACACCTCGTTTTTTGGTAAAATATACCCTCGCAAAAAACTCTATAATAGCAAAAAAAAACGATTGTCAAGTCGTCTATGTTAAAAAGTTTTTATTTTGAAACAGCTGTGATTGTTTTATTTTTCAAACTCTTTATAAGTCCGTCAACTCCATGAGTTTTTATCTCGTTCTTAAAAGTTGTGCGATAACTCGTAATCAAACTTACACCATCCACTAAAATATCATATATCAGCCATTTATTTTTTTTTAATAATAGTTTATAATGCACGGGGATGGCAACTGTGCTAGTTTGTGAGATATTAGTTTTTACAAGTGCACGATTTTCTTTTGCTGATTTTTGATACGGATCATATAAAATCCTCTCATTCGTATATTTATTCATCGTTTTGGCATAGGTTTTTACCAATAAAGTTTTAAAAGCTGTGGTGAGCTCTTGTTTTTTTGCCTCATCCAATTTTTTAAAATCGCGACCCATCGCAAGATATGTCATAGATGTAAAATCAATGTGGGGCACTAATAATTCCACTGATTTTTTTTCTATTTTTATCTCACGAACCTCATCTTTTTCACTCTTGTCAAGAGTTGTGATAAATTCTAACATTGCATCACTTTGTTTTTTAATAAGATCAAATGCTTCGTTTGAGGCAAAGCTTTGTTGAGTTATAAAAAAAATACCCAACACTAAACCCAAACTAATTTTTAATAATTTCATTTCTTTTCTCCAAAAATATAAAATAAAAACAGGGCTAAAATTGCCCCCAGCGTATCGGCTAATATATCTTTTTGAGCGTCCCATATATCACCCTGCGAGCCTAAAAATTCAATTCCTGCATCTCCTCCTGCTAAAACTGCATACCACCATTCTATCACCTCATAACCACCTGCCACACTCATAACAGCAAATAAAGCGAATAAATATGCCACAATTTTCGTGCATAGTTTTTTTACAAGCAGCCATTCAGCCACGGCATAGGCATAAAAACCGACACTAAAATGGGCTATTCTATCAAAATGATTGCGGTCCTCTGACAAAAAATTACTCACCCATTCAAACGGTACACTATCAAAAGTCCAATGACCGCCGATGGTATGTAAAAACAACCAAAAAGCCATCATCACCAAAGCAAAACGGCTAAATTGATAATATTTTAAATATATCAACACCACAATAACAAACACAACAACAACAGGAATTATCTCTGCTACCCATACCTCACGGTGAACAGGATTTATACCCATTGCAATAAAAAACAGGACGAATATCAACGATAGATAAAATGCAAATTTATTATTTTCAGTATCTTTTGTCATATTCAAGCAATTATACAACTTTTTAAGAAAAAGTCAAATAAATTTATACTAAAACATCTCTCTATTGAAGCATCTTAATGATTCACAAAATTGGAAGTAGTGCTTTATCTCCGCCATTTTATCCCATAAAAACAAAGATTTACAAAGCAGGACTGAAGTTCCGCTTCCAAGGCTCGGAGGTTATTTAAAACTTTCAAAAGCGAAGCTCTTAACTGCCGAGTTAATAATGATAGGCAATTTTGAAAAGGTGGATTCGCATCATAAACGCACCACCCCCAATTTATACTTAGTTCACGACTGATAGTTGTGTGTGGGTTACACCAACATCTTCTGCAATAGCTCTAAGAAAATCTCTGCCCCTAATTTTAATTTTCAATTGTTTTAATCTCATCATCTGTGAGCTTGTATAGTTTATAAACCATCTGGTCTATTTCTTGGTCGGTTTGGTTTATTTGTTCTTGTAATTCGCAGGTGGTTTTTTTATCTTGTTCAAATAACTCTTGCCATTGGTCGGCAAGTTTTCTTTGTTCTAATTTGCTGTTGAATTTTATTTTGTGGGCTCTGGCATATTCGTTTATAAATTCGTCAAAGTTTAAGTTTTCAAAGTTTTTAAGTTTTTTGGGGACTTTTTCTAACTCTAAATCTTTGATGAATTTTTGTTTAACACTTGATAATTTTTTATTTAATTCCAACATTGTGTCGGCTTTTTGTATGAATGGCTCTTTTTGTTGTTGGGTTATTGTTGGCATGGGAACATTTACCATTTTATTATAATCTAATTTTGCTCGTCCTTTTGTGCTTGAATCGCCATAGGCTACAAAATTTAATTTTTTGTAAAATTTAAAAATATTTGAGTTTAACCAAACACTTAAAAACTTATCTGCATTTGAAATAAAATATGATGAATTGTTTATATAATAACCATCTTCATCATAATAAAATTTATGCTCTACTGCTGTATGGATATAAAGAATTTTCGGATTTTCAAATTGATTGTGATAAGAAATGCTGTCTTGTGTTTCAAACCACTTATTTGATGTCTTCTTTCTGCTGCCAGTTTTTCCAGATTGTTCTAATCTTTTTTTGCCAAAATTTTCTAAATAATTTTTAATGCCAATATATTTTTCTATGTCAATTTGTTTTGACGGAAAAGTGGTAATTATGAATTTATTGTTAAAATCAACAGTCCATTTATTTATCTCTGTCCCTGAAAGGTAAGGTTTTAGCAATTCTGCACTTTTTATATCTTTTTTAATTAACTCATCTCTCGTAGTTTTGTCAATAATAAAAGCTTCGTTTAATCCTGTTTTAATGCCATATTCAATTCCATTTTTAGAGTATTCTTGCAATGTAATTGAATTGTTTTTCATTTTGTTGAGAATGTTTAATTCATCTTTGGTGTTAAAAACCCAAATATCAGGGTTTAAATCATTTTGATTGACTAATATTTTTTGATATTTGTTGTTTATAAAATCATCAATTTGTTTGATTGGCGAATAATAAAATTCATCATTTTGTTTCGTTTTGCACAATAGCATAATTTGAGAATCAGTTGAGGCATCTTCAAAAACATTTAATTCAAAAAAATCAATGAGTTTTAATATTTTATGTTTTGAGGTAAACTGCCTTAACTCTTTTCCGTATTTTGTTTTATAAAATTTATTTGGTGTAATAAAACCTAACAAACCATCATCTTTTAAAACACTTATTCCAACTTCATAAAAATATACATATAAATCTGCTGTGCCATTACCAACTTGAAAATTGTTGACAAAATATTGTTTATCGGTTTTTTGCAATAATTCCTGTCTCACATAAGGCGGATTGCCTATGACTATATCAAAACCACCGTTGTATTCTGGCACAAATGCTTGCTCATATTTAATTATAAATCTTGCAATGATTTTTTCTAATTTTATGTTTTTTGGTAACTCATGTTTTATCCTGTTGTTTTGGATGTATTCTGCTGTGTTTGTTATTTGTTCCTCTGTTTGAATTAGTTTTTTGCCAAATTTTTGTGTCCACATGGCTACATATGGTTTTGACAAGGGGACATGTCCCCTTGTTAGTTCTACGGTGGATTTATTTTTTTCTTTTGACAAGGGGACATGTCCCCTTGTTAGTTCTACGGTGGATTTATTTTTTTCTTTTGACAAGGGGACATGTCCCCTTGTTAGTTCTGTTGTGTTTGTTGTTCTGCCCATAGTTTTATTACAAATTTTTGATGTCATAGCTTTAATTTTCCCTACTATTTTAGATACCTCCTCTTCTTCACAAACAAGCAACATATGCAAATGATCGCCACAAACATTAAAAGCCAATATATTTAATTTATCTTTTTGGGTAATATCATAAATTGTCTTGCAAATAACAACCTCTTCTTTTTGGGTAAAATATATGGGTTTTCCTGTTTTAACTTTATAATCTACCATTCTCTGCGAATATCTTGAATTATGAGTTGCAGTTGTTATATGCCATACTTGTTTTTTCTTTTGTTTAAATATCTCTGGGAACTCTGCTTGCCAGTTAAAAGCATTGGCTGTTATTGTTTTGTCATCTATCAATGAATTACCACATTTTATTTTGTTGGCAAGTTTTGTCAGTGGTCGCCGGTTATCGGCGGTTTTCAGCCATAGGGATAGTTTGGCGATCTCGGTGGCAGATTCGTTTATATCTACTCCGTATAGGTTGTTTTCTAAGATGGATTTGTTTATATCGTGTTGGTTAAAAATATCACGGAATAATAAAAAATCCTCTTGCAATGTTTTATGTTCGGTTACTAAAAACTCTAATGCTTGATTTAAAAAAGCACCACTACCGCAGGCGGGGTCTAATATTTTAAGGTTCAGCAACCAGTTTTTATATTCTGTTAGATTTTCTTTTGTTTGGATCTCTTGAAGGTTAAGCTTTTTATGATTTTTTGGTTTTATGATATTGGTTATTTTTAACTGCTGTTTTTTGTTTTGGCAAAGTGTGCCTATTGTGTTATCAACTATATATTTGGTTATATACTCTGGGGTATAAAATATACCGTCCTTTTTTCTTTTTGATACGATTTTTTGTCTTAGCAAGGGGACATGTCCCCTTGTCAGTTCTGTCGTATGTCCCCTTGTCAGTTCTGTCGTATGTCCCCTTGTCAGTTCTGTCGTATGTCCCCTTGTCAGTTCTGTCGTATGTCCCCTTGTCAGTTCTGTCGTATG
>QNFE01000018.1 GCA_003645455.1 Gammaproteobacteria bacterium
ATAAATTCAAGACCGAGAAAATGTTTATGTTATAATAGCCCATTTGAGGTCTTTGCCAAAAAAACTGGCATAGATATTTTTTAGGTCAAGTGTTGCACTTATGATGTGAATCTAAGTAATAAAATAACATCCATTGTCCGAATAATCCCAATTTGATAATCGGTGTGATTTAATGCGATATTTATTTTGAAATTTATCAGTCATAATTATTTTTTAGGTTGCATTGTGGGTTGTTGTTGTAGAGACGCACGGCCGTGCGTTGTGTCGTGGGTTGTTGTTGTGGGTTGTGTCGTGGGTTGCATTGTGGGTTGTTGTTGTAGAGACGCACGGCCGTGCGTCTCTACGTTAATGCGTGTTTCTACCATAACCTTTCCACTCATCAGTTTAGGCAATAACATGTCCCGCATTTTTCCAAGTGCATTTACTTCAATCAAAGGATATGGTGTTTTATCTTTTGTGTTTGGTGGTGTTTTGCCACGATTATCCACAACTTTAACATAGTTTTTAAGTTCACCATATTTCCAATTTTTATCATTATCTTCCACGAACCACTGTCTAAAAAGTGTTTCTGCCATCTGTTCCAGTGTTTTGTTCTGGCGGTGGAGCAGGTCTATTTTGTCGTCTAAACTGCCAAGCACTTCGGCTATGGCTTTTTGTTCTGGCAGCGGAGGAAGTTTGATTTCAAAACTTGCAAATTGTTTTGCATTAGCACCAGGCTGAGCTGAACCTCCTTTAATTCCATCGATAAATCCATTCCAATAATTTGACTTTAATATAAAATCAATAAAAAATGGGTCAGCCAAAGTTTGGTCAATTTGATATCTAATCAAATAAGAAGCGAAAACAACATTCTTTGGATCATTGGTTTTAATCGTGTAAGTTGCCCCTGTTGTAGCACCAGTTCTTGCAATTACAATATCGCCTGTTTTTAATGCGTATTTTTCAAAATTTACTTTTGATATGGGACAATAAGGAACTTTATCCCATTGCAATCTACCGTTTGCAATATCTGTAATTCTTAAAAACTTTGGTCCAACAGGTTTATTATTTGCACTTTCTGTATATCCGTAAGATATTTTATTGCTTATTTTACCCAAAGTTGTTTTTTTCCACTCACTCATTGATATTTATTTTTTTAAGGTTAGCAGAAATACGTTTGTTTAATATAGTTTCTTCTTTTAACTGCTCTGCAAATTCAGCCTTTAAATTGGTAAACCGTTCAATAAAATTAAAATCATCTTTCTCATCCGCCAAACCAACATATCGCCCTGGGGTTAAAACATAATCAAGTTCTTTTATTCTATCAATACTTGCAGCATTACAAAAACCTTTTATATCTTCATAGATGCCATCAATATTTTGCCAACCGTGGTAGGTATTAACGATAAGTTTAATGTCATCTTTTGAGAGTATGCGAGTTCTGCGATTTATCAAATGCCCCATCTTACGAGCATCGATAAAAAGTATTTCTTTGGTTTTGTCTCTGTATTTTTTGTGGCTTCGGTTACGGCTCATAAACCATAAAGATGCAGGTATTTGAGTGTTTAAAAATAATTTGGCAGGTAAATTTACAATACAATCCACCAATCCTGCTTCTATCAAATTTTTTCTAATATCTCCCTCGCCTGATGTGTTTGAGGTAAGTGAGCCTTTTGCTAACACGAAACCTGCTTGTCCGTTAGGTGCTAAGTGATAGATAAAGTGTTGAATCCAGGCATAATTGGCGTTTCCTGTTGGTGGTGTGCCATATTGCCAACGTCCATCTTTTTTGAGCAAATCGCCACTGTAATCACTGACATTAAAAGGTGGGTTAGCAATAATATAATCAGTTTTTAAATCTTTGTGGGCATTGTTTAAAAACGAACCTTCATTGTTCCACTTTACCTGTGAGCTATCGATACCACGAATAGCAAGATTCATTTTTGCCAGACGCCATGTGGTCTGGTTGCTTTCTTATCCATAAATTGAAATATCGTTTATCTTGCCCTGGTGTTCGGCTACAAACTTCTCTGATTGCACAAACATTCCACCACTGCCACAGCAAGGATCAAAAACTCGTCCTTGGTATGGTTCTAACATTTCAACCAATAACTGGACTACACTGCGTGGTGTATCAAACTGTCCGCCTTTTTTACCCTCTGCCAAGGCAAACTCTCCTAAAAAATATTCAAAAGTAGTTCCCAGTATATCGGCACTTCTTGATTTAGCATCACCTAAGGCAATGTTGCCTATCATATCAATCAACTCTCCCAAACTGGTTGGGTCAAGATTTTGGCGCGCATAAACTTTTGGTAAAACACCTTTTAATGATGGGTTTTCTTTTTCAATTGCATCCATAGCATCGTCAATTGTTTTGCCAATCGCAGGCTGTTTGGCATGATTTTGCAAAAAACTCCAGCGAGCTGATGGAGGCACAAAAAATACATTTTCTGCTTTATATTCATCTTTATCTTCTGGGTCTGCTCCTGAATATTCATCAACTCCCATTGATAGTTTTTTAAAAATCTCTTCAAAAGAGTCTGATATATATTTTAAAAATATCAAACCTAATACAACATGTTTGTATTCGGCTGCATCTATATTTTTTCTCAATGCATTGGCTGATTTCCAAAGTTGTTTTTCTAATGGCTCATCTTTTATTTTACTATTTGTCATATAAATATTTTTTTAAGAATAAAGATACAGTATAATAGCAAAATCTAATATATATTGTGTGTAACTAATTTATTGTGGAGTTAAAAATGACAACAGTATTTAAACCTATGGTAGCTAATAACTCATCATCAGATGGTGAGATTAGGGTTGTAAATCCTTATGATTTATCTGTAATTGCCCAGGTGCAAACTGTCGGTGGCGATGCGATAGAACAAGCATTAGATACCGCCCATAAATTATTTTTAAAGCGAGAATCTTGGTTGTCGGTTACCAAAAGAGTTCAAGTTTTACAACAGATTGTTAAAATTATGACCGCACAAGCGGATGATTTAACATTAGGAGCCGCTTGCGAGGGTGGCAAGCCTTTGCTTGATTCACAGGTTGAGATAACACGAGCTATTGATAGTTTTCAAATCTGTCTTGATAATTTACGCAGCCAAACCGGCCAGATGATACCGATGAATATCAATGTTGCATCTGAAAACAAACTTGCTTTTAGCATCCACGAGCCAATTGGAGTTGTCGTAGCAATTAGTGCTTTTAATCACCCATTGAATTTAATCGCCCATCAAATAGGCCCTGCCATAGCTTGCGGATGTCCGGTTATTATCAAACCTGCCGAAGATACTCCATTATCTTGTTTTAGGTTGGTTAAAATCGTTCGCGAAGCAGGTCTGCCTGATGAATGGTGTCAAGCATTTTTACCCAGCAGTATAAATTTGGCGACAAAATTAGTAACCGATACAAGGGTAGCTTTTTTTAGTTTTATCGGCAGCGCCAAAGTTGGTTGGTATTTAAAATCACAACTTGCCGCAGGCACCAGATGTGCTTTGGAACACGGCGGAGCAGCCCCTGTCATAATCGCCGAAGACGCCGATTTAAAAACAACGATTCCTAAAATATTAAAGGGTGGTTTTTATCATGCCGGGCAAGTCTGTGTCTCGGTGCAAAGAGTTTTTGTCCATCAATCAATCAGTGCTGAATTTGTTAAAAAATTAAAAGATGGCGCCAAAGCACAAATTATCGGCGACCCTACATTAGAGCAAACCCAGGTAGGTCCATTAATTCGTCCAGCAGAGGTTATAAGAATTAAAAAATGGCTTGATGAGGCAATAGATGAGGGAGCAGAACTTATCACAGGTGGCAATAAAATATCAGATACCTGTTTGCAATGCACAGTATTATATAATCCATCACCCAACAGCAAAGTAAGTAAAAATGAGATTTTCGGTCCGGTTATTTGTGTTTATCCATACAACGATATAAAACAAGCAATATCCCAAGCCAATGATATCCCTTATGCTTTTCAAGCGGCAGTTTTTACGAACAATATCAGAACAGCAAACATAGCTTTTAAAAACTTAAATGCCTCGGCAGTGATGATAAACGATCACAGTGCATTTAGAGTAGATTGGATGCCGTTCGCAGGCTTAAAAGAATCAGGGCTTGGAATAGGCGGTATACCTTATACAATGGATGCTATGCAAATCAAAAAAATGTTAGTTTTAGATGCAGTTTTATAAAATTATCAAATAATTTGCATATTTAAAAATAATACTATATAATATACCGTTTTTAAAAACACTAAGGTAGGTTAAAAATATGTATGCAGTTATAAAAACAGGTGGCAAACAATATCGTGTCAGCCCAGGACAGAGATTAAAAATTGAAAAGTTAGAGCAAGAGGTAGACAGCGTAGTTCAATTTGATGAAGTGTTGCTTACCTCTGATGGTGATAAGCTTGAAATTGGCACACCATTTTTAAAAGGAATCTCCGTCTCTGCAAAACTCCTGCAACAGGGTCGTGGCAAAAAAATTGAAATAATAAAATTTAAAAGACGCAAACATCACCGCAAACAAATGGGACATCGTCAATCTTTTAGCGAAGTTGAAATAACTGCAATAGGTGGTATAAAAACAACAACAAAAACAACGACAGCAAAAACAACAACACCAAAAAAAACTGTGGATAAAACCACCAAAGAAAAAACAGCAACAAAAATTAAAGCAACAACAAAAGTAACGCCGAAAAAAGTAGTAAAAAAAAAGACAGTAACACTAAAAAAAACCGATACAACAACCAAAAAACCAAAGGAGTGATACAAAATGGCACATAAAAAAGCAGGTGGTAGCACCAGAAACGGTAGAGATTCCGTCTCAAAAAGACTCGGAGTTAAAAAATTCGGCGGTGAGCTTGTCAAGGCAGGTAACATCTTGGTCCGTCAAAAGGGAACAAAATTTCATGCAGGCTCCAATGTAGGAATTGGTAAAGACCGAACTTTGTTCGCTTTAACTCCTGGCACAGTGCAATTTAAAACAGGTGGTGTCAATAATCGCACCTTTGTTTTAATTAATTCGTAACAAAAAACTATGCAAAATCGGAAGTGGCAACAAAACATCACTTTCAAAAAACATAGGTTGCTCTAATCCTTTTTAAAAAAAACTTTTGAATGAGCTCCGAACATTGGAATTGTAATTCAATTTTATAATCTATTGTTTTTTTAAAGGAGTTATGGGCGGAGCTAAAGTAGCACTTCCGAAACATATAAGTGGTTCAGGTGCTTCTTAATAATTGCTATAAACTTACTCATAATAATTTCCAACAAAATAATCAACATTTGGTCTGTTCGATTATGCTATTATTGTCGCATAACTAATTTTTACTCTCTATTTTTATATGAACAATAAAACAATAGT
Source organism: Gammaproteobacteria bacterium (assembly GCA_003645455.1). GTDB lineage: Bacteria > Pseudomonadota > Gammaproteobacteria > QNFE01 > QNFE01 > QNFE01. Next base: position 5,353 of record QNFE01000018.1, read on the forward strand.
TTTAAATGGATTATGGCATAATAACGGTGCTCTTGTGCAACTTTTGGGCTTGTGTCCACTCTTGGCAGTTTCAAGTACCTTTACTAATTCGCTGGCACTGGGGATTGCGACCATTGTAACTATTTTATCATCTAATATCCTAATCTCATCCTTACGTCACTATATCAAACCTGAAATTAGAATTCCGATTTTTATACTTATAATTGCTTGCACTGTGACTACCGTTGAAATCCTAATGCACTCTTTATTTTTTGAACTGTATTTATTGCTTGGTATTTTTGTTCCTTTGATAGTCACCAACTGTGTCATAATAGGTCGTGCCGAGAGTTTTGCTTCAAAAAATGGTTTATTCAAAAGTATCTTAGACGCTCTTGCAATCGGCATAGGTTTTATGTTGATTTTGGTATTATTAGGCTCAATACGTGAAATCATAGGCTCTGGCACACTTTTTGCCCAATTAGATTTGTTATTTGGTAACTCGTTTTCAAGCACTGGTTTACAAATTATGCCAGATAAAACATTCCTGCTTGCCATTCTTCCTCCAGGTGCATTTTTTGGTCTGGCATTCATAGTTTTTTTAAAAAACCTCACATCAAATGAAAATTAAAAACATATTTTGCTATGGCTTTGAATGTTATCAACACAAAAAATACAACAGAAAATACATAACCACTGAAAAGATCTTAACTTAATAATCAAAAATTTAAATAAATGAATTACCGTTTAATTTGCTTGATTATTGATGCTTGAATTATGCAACAGATTTTTTTATGCAAGTATGAAAAAAAGAACTTAAAAAATAAAAAATAGTGTAATATATTCTTCTTTATCTCATGTATATATACATCAAAATGAAAATTATTATTTTATCAATATTATCACTATTGTCTTTTTTTGCTCTTAATGTTAGTCAAGCGGATATATCTGGCAACATAACTTATGAGTACACATACTTTCCCCAAGATGCTTTATATGAAGATCAAGAAAATGATAATAGTTCTTTTAGTGGCGAGATTACTTATTATAAACAAATAACTGCTGGCACTTCTTTTAATATCAAGCCATTTTATCGTTTTGATGAGGTGGATAAAAACCGCAATCATGGAGATTTACGGGAGGCATATTTTTTAACCGCTTTTGCTGATTTTGAACTAAGTTATGGCATTAATAAGGTTTACTGGGGTGCCACCGAATTTAATAATGTCGTGGATATTATTAACCAAGATGATTTTGTTGAGGGTTTCGGCACAGATGAAAAATTAGGGCAACCTATGGTGCAATTTAATTATTTATATGATATTGGTGGCATTGAGTTTTTTGTCTTGCCTTATCATCGTGCGCGAGAATTTGCAGATATTGATGGTGGCCGTCCGCAGTTTGCTCTGCCTATTGAGACCGATGAACCCTATTATGAAGACGACAAAAAAGAACAACATATAGATTATGCCATAGCGACCACAAATACATTTGGGGACTTTGATGTGCGGTTGAGTGGATTCGTAGGCACTGACCGCTCCCCTGTTTTTTTGCCTATTAATTTTCATCCGGTGTTGGGGAAACCTACGATATTACAACCTGCTTATTATCAAATGCAACAGATTGGTTTGGATATCACAGCAGCGATTGATAGTTGGTTATTAAAGTTAGAGATGATTGATAAAAAAATTGATGAAATTGATGCTGATTATAATGCAGGCACCGCAGGTTTTGAATACACTCTTGTTGGTTTGTTTGGTAGATCCGATCTGGGGATATTGATGGAGAGAGCATATGATTCTCGCAAAAAAAATATTCCTACAACATTGTTTCAAAATGATGTTATGGCAGGTTTGCGTCTGAGCTTAAATGATGCCTCATCGACAACTTTTTTGTTAGGATATGTGCATGACTTAGATGATGGTGCTGATATAATGTCTTTGGAATTTGAGCGAAGAATCGCCGATAGTTTTAAAATTAAATTTGAAGCCCAACATTTTAAAAATGCCGAGAACGACATAAATTTAAATCAATTCCGCCGTGATGAATCCTATCGTTTATTATTGGGTTATTATTTTTAAAAATGCAAGATTTTATAATTTTTATAACTAATTTATCACCGACAATGTTTGTCGTTGTCGTTGTGTTGCTACTGCAAATTGTTTTGTTATTTGTTGTTGTTGGAAAAAATAAAAATAATAATAAATTATCTTTTTCATTGCAAAAAATTGACTTGGATTTAAAAACAAGTTTTAATTTTATAGGGGAGCAAATCCGCAAGACAAATAGCGAGAATAGAGCCGAATCATTAAATACTTTTAATAATTTACAAAATAGCCTATTAAAGAGAATTAGCGAATATGAATTATCGCAAAATAATCAATTTAATACCCATAGCAAAACTCTTAACGAAGCTTTAAAATCGATCCAAAGCACGATTGACAAACAGTTACAAAATATAAGAGATGATAATTCAGTTCAATTAAAAGAAATGCGAGCAACTGTTGATGAAAAACTACAAACAACTTTGGAAAAAAGACTAAGTGAATCATTTAAACAGGTCAGCGACAGGTTAGAGGCAGTACATAAGGGGTTAGGGGATATGCAAAATCTGGCAACCGGAGTCGGAGACTTACAAAAAGTTCTCTCCAATGTTAAAACTCGTGGTATCTTAGGCGAGTATATGTTGGCCAATATTTTGGAACAAATTTTAAATCCAGGACAATACTTAAAAGATGTCAGGATAAAAAAAGATAGTCGTGACCATGTAGAATTTGCGATAAAACTCCCCGGTAAAACTGATGATGGTGACGATGAGGTTTTGATCCCCATTGATTCCAAATTTCCGCTGGCAGATTATGAAACATTACAAGATGCCTATCAAGGGACTGATAAAATTAAAATTGATTATTGCCAAAAACAACTTTTAAAAACTATTGATAAATTTGCCAAGGATATAGCAGATAAATATATTGATCCACCGAATACAACAAATTTTGCTATAATGTTTTTGCCGATTGAAGGTTTGTATGCCGAAGTTTTGCGTCATCCTGGTTTATTTGAAAAATTACATAGAGATTATGATGTAACCATTACAGGACCTACAACTTTATCGGCTCTATTAAATTCTTTGCAAATGGGTTATCGCACTTTGGCTATTCAAAAAAGAAGCTCTGATGTCTGGAAAACTCTATCTGCTGTTAAAACAGAATTTAATAATTTTGCCGAACAGTTAAGCAAAGTGCAAAAACAACTTAATACTGCCAGTGATTCTTTGGGTGTATTAAAAAACAGGAGAACAAATGCTATCAATAAAAAACTTATTGATGTCGAGAAAATAGATGGCACTCTTGCTACTAACATTTTAGAAATTAAGGAATAAAAAATTATGCTTGACATAAAATTAGTTCGCCAAAATCCGCAAAACATAAAAGATAAACTTTTAAAAAAGAAGTTTGTGTTCTCCGTGTATGACTTTAAAAATTTAGAACAGCAACGCAAACAATTACAAATTGAAACTCAAAATTTACAAAATGAAAAAAATAAATCTGCTAAATCAATAGGCAAAGCTAAACAACAAGGAGAAGATATTCAACCATTGTTAAAAGAAGTGGAGCACTTAAAAACACAGCTTACCAACAACGAAAATGAACTTAGCATTATTTTGAAAAAATTACATAATTTGTTGTCAGCTGTGCCTAATATCCCAGCGGAAGATGTGCCAATAGGTGATGACGAAAATAATAATGTAGAAATTAAAAAGTGGGGCAATATTCCAAAATTTGATTTTAAACCCAAAGAGCACAGCGAGATAGCAACAGATGAAAATATGGATTTTGCCACCGCAGCTGCCATTTCATCCAGCAGATTTGTTATTTTAAAAAATGAAATTGCTAAGCTCCATCGGGTTTTAATCCAATTTATGATTGATGCTCATACTGATAATAATTATACCGAGCTTTATGTGCCGTATATTGTAAATAGCAAAAGCCTCTATGGCACTGGTAATTTACCAAAATTTGCTGATGATTTGTTTAAAATAAAAAGTGATAAAGAAAATGATTTTTATCTTATTCCCACCGCCGAGGTGCCAGTTACGAATATCTATGCTAACAAAATAATAAAAGATAGTGATTTACCACTAAAAATGGTTTGTCATACCCCTTGTTTTCGTTCCGAGGCAGGGTCATATGGTAAAGATACCAGCGGAATTATCCGCCAACATCAATTTGAAAAAGTAGAATTAGTGCAACTATCTACCCCTGATAACTCCGATGAGGAATTAGAAAATTTAACCCAAAATGCGATGAATATTTTAGAAAAATTAAATTTACCATATAGACAGGTTATTTTATGTGGGGCAGATTTAGGATTTTCATCTAAAAAAACCTATGATCTTGAGGTTTGGATGCCATCGCAAAATACATATCGTGAAATATCATCTTGTTCTAATTTTGGTGATTTTCAAGCTCGCAGGATGATGGCAAGATTTAAAAATGAAAATGGAAATATTGAATATGTGCACACCTTAAATGGATCAGCTTTGGCAGTGGGCCGAACTCTTGCTGCTATCATCGAAAACTATCAACAGCAAGATGGCAGTATAAAAATTCCAAAGGTTTTACAAAAGTATTTTAAAAATAACAAAAATAATGAAATTATTACAAATCCATCCTCAAAATCCGCAAAATAGACTCATAGAGCAGGCAGCGGATGCCATCAACCGTGGAGCAGTCGCTGTTATCCCCACAGATTCCTGTTATGCGCTCGCTTGTCATTTGGATGATAAATCTTCAGTTGATAAAATTCGTGCCATCCGCCAAAGTGATAAAAACCATAAATTTACTCTAATCTGTGAGGATTTATCCCAAATTTCAGAATTTGCCAAGGTGGACAATGAAAGTTTTAGAATTTTAAAAAATAATACCCCAGGAGCATTTACTTTTATTTTAAAAGCCACAGGCGAAGTCCCCAAACGACTTATGCACCCCAAACGCAAACACATCGGAATCCGTGTGCCAAATAACAACATAATCCAAGCACTATTACATAAATTAGATGCGCCCTTGATGAGTTGTTCTTTTATTTTGCCAGACACAGATAGGACAATTGATGATATTGATAGTCTGCCACCTATCTATCAACCAAAAATAGATCTGATAATTGATGGTGGAATATGCCAAAAACAACCATCCACAGTTGTGCATCTGGAAAACAACGAAGTGCAAATCAGTCGCCATGGACTATCTAAATTAATTGTTTAATTCCAAAATAAATATTATGCAAAGGTCTCTATAAAAAATTAAAAAATTGATAATTAATTTTGACTGGTGTATAATTACCTATTTTGTTAAAATAATAATTTTATGTTGGTAGCAATCGCCACGATTAGCCTATTGTCCCTATTGTTTGGGGTGATATTAGGCTGGTCGGCAATTTACTTTAAAGTCTCTGGTAACCCTATGATTGATAAGGTTGAAGAATTATTGCCGCAAACTCAATGTGGCCAATGCTCTCACCCTGGTTGCAGACCATATGCCACTGCCATAGTAGAAGATGGTTTTGCTATCAACCAATGCCCCCCTGGAGGTCAGGAAACTGTTGTGGCTATTGCCGATTTATTAGGGGTTGAAGTGCAAGATGTAGCAGAGGGTAGCGACGATAGTGAAAAAGTTGCCATCATAATTGAAAAAGAATGTATAGGTTGCACTTTATGTATTCAAGCTTGCCCTGTTGATGCAATTTTGGGATCTGCCAAACATATGCATGTTGTGATTGAAAGCGAATGCACTGGATGCAAATTGTGTCTCCCTCCCTGTCCTGTTGATTGCATCATAATGAAACCTCCCATAAATATTGATAGTTTTTATCAAGCCCCATACCCTGTTGAGGTAAGATTAAATGCCTGATTCTATCATAAAAAAACTATATAAATTCCACGGTGGTGTGCATATGGCAGATAAAAAATATCTGTCAAATAATCAGGGAATTATAGATATGCCATTGAGTAAAAAATTTATTATCCCCTTGATACAGCATCGTGGTGTCATAGCCAAAGCCACAGTTAAAATTGGTGACAAAGTCCAAAAATATCAAATTATCGCCCGCACTTTTGGCAAGCTTGGTGCTGTTATTCATGCCCCAACATCTGGCATTATTACTGATCTTAAACAACATCGCATTGCCCATCCTGGCAACATTCAAGAGAGTTGTTTGATTCTTGAAGCGGACGGCAAGGATAAAGCCATAAAAAATGATAAACCCATCAATACCGACCTTACAAATAAAGAAAAAATAATTAAACATTTAAAACATATGGGTTTGGTGGGTCTCGGTGGTGCTGTTTTTCCTACATATTTTAAATTGCAAGGCTCTGTTGAAAACCCTATTAAAACCTTGATAATAAATGCCGTTGAATGTGAGCCCTATATAACCTGTGATGATATGTTAATGCGTCAAAGCTCCGATGAAATTATAGCAGGCACTATGTTTATGCAAAAATTAATAGGGGCAAAAGAATGTATAATTGCTGTTGAGGACAATAAACCAGAGGCGATAAATAGTTTGCACCACAGCAAAAACAAAACCGAATATAGCAATATTCAAATTGTGGCAATTCCGACTATTTACCCATCAGGTGGCGAAAAACAACTAATTAAGGTTTTAAAAAATAAAGAAATTCCAGTTGGCAAAATCCCCGCTGATTTGGGTTTTGTGTGTCAGAATGTTAGCACAGTGTATGCCTTTTGGCAGGCTATCTATAAAAACATTCCATTAGTGCAAAGAGTAGTGACCATTACAGGCGAGGCTGTTAAAAAACCTGCGAATCTTATTGTGCGGTTTGGCACGCCGATAAAAGAGGTTCTTAAATTTTGCGGTGCTTTGTTAAAAGATGAAACTACAATGGGTGGACCTATGATGGGTTTTGTTGTCCGTGATAAAAGCACTCCTGTAACCAAAGCGACAAATTGTCTTTTGGTGCGACACAAAAAACCTGAAAAAATTATAGAATCCTGCATCCGCTGTGGCAAATGTCAAGATGTTTGTCCGATGAATTTGTTGCCACAACAACTATACTGGGCGGCCCGCGATAAAAGCCTAAATTTATTGGAAAAATATGACTTATTAAATTGCATTGAGTGTGCTTGTTGTGATTATGTTTGCCCATCTAATATCTCATTGGTTGCCTATTTTAAATTTGGCAAGGGAATTTGGCAAAAAGATAAAATAGATAGAAAAAAAGCCGAACATGCTAAGAATCGGCATGATTTCAAGGAGCAAAGAATAATAGCAGCCAAAGCTAAACGTGCCGCATTACTGGCAGAAAAAAAAGAAAAATTAAAATTAAAAAATAAATTAGGCACAGGACAGGCAGTATTGGATGCTATGGCTCGCGTTGAGCAAAAAAAATTACAGGAGAGCAAAAAATGACAAAAGATATGACACCACAAATTATGCGACAAGTAATTTATGCTATGATTCCAGGTATAATTATCATGACTTATTTTTTTGGTATCGGAGTCTTAACTAATATTCTGCTATCAATGTTGGCAGCCTTTTTGTGGGAAATTTCAATTTTAAAAATTCGCAAAAAACAAATTATCCCTGTTATTAACAATTACAGTACCCAGGTTACTGCTATTATTTTTGCCCTTACAATTCCGCCTCTCACCCCATGGTGGATGATAGTCCTCGCTATGTTTTTTGCAATTATTATTGCTAAACACATATATGGTGGCATGGGATTTAATATTTTTAACCCAGCGATGGTGGGATTTGCAATTTTAATGATATCCTATCCGTCTCATATGACACACTGGTTAAGTTTTGATAATAATCTTAACATAATGGAGAGTTTAAAAATAGTGGCAGGAATAGTTAATCCCCAAAATTGGGATGCACTAAGTTCGGCGACACCCCTTAGCCACATAAAAACCGCTATAAGTATGGGGCAAAATATGCCAGAGATTATAAAATCAGAAATTTTTGGCGAAGTAGCAGGATTAGGTTGGGAAATTATAGGAGGCACATTTTTTGTCGGCGGCTTGTATTTATTATATAAAAAAACTATCAACTGGTTAATCCCTTTTTCATTGTTGGCAGGATTTTTGTTGTTAAACGTTATATTTTATTTTATTGATAACAATATTTATACGAACCCTCTGGTAAATCTACTAAGTGGTAGTGTCATTATTGCCGCCTTTTATATTGCCACAGACCCCGTAGCATCTCCTGTATCCTCTCGTGGAAAAATTCTATACGGATTTATGATAGGATCTCTTATTTTTATTATTCGCACTTTTGGAGCATATCCAGATGGGGTAGCATTCGCTGTTTTATTGATGAATATGACAACTCCTACCATAGATTATTATTTTAAAAACATCTCATTTGGCAACAAAATAAAAAATATAAAAAATGAATAAAAATAATAAACAAATTATAAACGCAGGTTTAATGTTAGCATTATTTGCCATGGTCGGCACCTCCGTTGTTACAATTACCAACAAACTTAGCAAAGACAAAATAATTCAAAATGAAAAAAATGCCCGCCTTGCTAAGCTTTATCAAGTTTTTGACAAAAACACTGTTAATAATAATTTTTTAAATGATGCAATTGATTTAAAAAATGACTTGTTGGATTCAAAAAAACCTGCTCAAATTTATCGTCTGCGATACAACGATATTCCAGTAGGGGTAATAGTTGAATCTGCCACCTACAAGGGATATAGCGGTAAAATCTCACTCATAATCGGTATAAGGTTTGATGGCAGTATAAGTGGTGTGCGTGTCGTCCGCCACCAAGAAACCCCAGGATTAGGCGACAAGATAGATGCACGAAAATCAGATTGGATTAAAAAGTTTAACAATAAATCTTTAAAAACTAACAACACTAAACAGTGGCAAGTTCAAAAAGATGGCGGTATATTTACTCAATTTTCAGGTGCCACCATAACTCCGCGGGCGATAGTGAAAGCCGTTAAAAATTCTCTAATATTTTACGAACAAAATAAATTAACACTTTATTAGAATCCTTTATATAAACAATTACGGTTCAGGTAATGAAAAAAGTGCAATTTATCTTTTTTTTAAAATTATGCTTGAATTATGCAAAGGTCTCATTTAGTTTCTTGGTCACTGGGAAACTTGATAACAATTGATATGGTGGCAAAACTATTATTAGGAGAAAAAATATGTCTATACAAAAACCAAACTTTAAAAGTCAATATGAAAACTTCATCGGCGGACAATGGGTAGCACCAGTTGATGGCGAATATTTTGAAAACACCTCACCGGTTGATGGTAGTCTAATCGCTAAAGTTGCCCGCTCAAACAGCAAAGATATTAATCTGGCTGTCGATGCTGCCTCCAAAGCCTTTATAAGTTGGGGCAAAACCTCGGTCACAGAACGCAGTAATTTGTTGTTTAAAATTGCTGATCGCTTGCAAGAAAATCTTGAAAAATTAGCCTTGGTAGAAACCTGGGATAATGGCAAAGCCATCAGAGAAACAATGGCAGCTGATTTGCCATTAGCTATCGATCATTTTCGTTATTTTGGTAGTGTAATTCGTGCCGAAGCAGGTGATGTTGCAGACCTTGATGCCAGCACTGTTTCAATGGAAGTGCACGAACCTCTTGGTGTGGTAGGACAAATTATTCCATGGAATTTTCCTATTTTAATGGCAACTTGGAAAATTGCTCCGGCATTAGCTGCCGGCAATTGCGTTGTTTTAAAACCTGCCGAACAAACACCAGTATCAATATTATTTGTTATTGAAGTTATTGCAGATATTCTGCCAGATGGTGTATTGAATGTTGTCAATGGTTTTGGTCCGGAGGCAGGCAAACCATTGGCCCAGCACCCTGATATTAAAAAAGTTGCCTTCACAGGAGAGACCACAACAGGACGTTTGATTATGCAGTATGCCTCTGAAAATATTATTCCTGTGACTCTTGAATTAGGTGGCAAATCGCCTAATGTATTTTTTGAAAGTGTGATGGCAGCAGATGATAATTTTCTTGATAAAGCTATTGAAGGACTAGTTCTTTTTGCTTTTAATCAAGGAGAGGTGTGTACCTGTCCATCGCGTGCCTTGATTCAAGAAAATATTTATGATGAGTTTATGGCTCGTTGCATTAAACGCATTGAAGCCATAACTATGGGTGATACCTTAGATAGTGGCACAATGATGGGTGCCCAGGCATCAAACGATCAGTATCAAAAAATTCTTAACTATATTGATATCGGTAAACAAGAGGGAGCGGAAGTTTTGACAGGGGGTGCTAAATATGACAACAAAACTTTTCCTAATGGTTATTACATTCAACCCACCGTATTCAAAGGCAGCAACAAAATGCGTATCTTTCAAGAGGAGATATTTGGTCCTGTTTTAAGTGTTACCACTTTTAAAGATGAGGCGGAAGCCTTAGAGATTGCTAATGACACTCTGTATGGTTTAGGAGCAGGTGTATGGACTCGAGATGTCCACCAAATGCAGTCAATGGCACGTGGAATCCAGGCAGGTCGTGTTTGGTGTAATTGTTATCATGCATATCCCGCCCATGCTTCTTTTGGTGGTTATAAGAAGTCAGGTATTGGTCGAGAAACACATAAAATGATGCTTAATCATTATCGTCATACAAAAAATATTCTGATGTCTTATGATAAAAATAAGTTAGGTTTTTTCTAAACTTATTATCTTAAATCGCACTTGAATTATGCAAAGGTCTCATTATGAATGTTACCCGAGTATCTATAACCGATAAAGCAAAAGTTGTCATAGATAAACTGCGAGATAAACATGGTGAGCTTATATTTCATCAAAGTGGCGGTTGTTGTGATGGCTCTGCTCCGATGTGCTTTGAAAAAGGTGATTTTTTAATTGGATCTCGTGATCTTTGTTTAGGAGAGGTGCATGGTTGTCAATTTTATATGGCATCAGATCAGTTTGAATATTATAAAAATATGCATTTATTGGTAGATATTTGCGAAGGAAGGGGTTCAAGTTTTTCTTTGGAAATACCATTAGGATTGCGTTTTATGACAATTTCAAGACTTTTTTCTGACGACGAGCTGGATAACCTAACTCCGCTATAACCTAATAATTTTTAAAAAATAAAAATTATTATTTTGGTTGTCCTGCTTTACCAACCCCAAAATAACGAGATCGGGGGTGAGAGAAATACCAACCACAGACAGATGAGGCAGGCAACATAGCCAGATTTTTAGTAAGTTTGATGCCAGTATTTTTTTTAACCTCTAACACTTGCCATATTTGTTCTTTGTCTTCGTGTTTAGGACAAGATGGGTAACCAGGAGCTGGACGAATTCCTTGATATTTTTCTGCTATCAAGTCATCATTATTTAAATTTTCATTTTTATCATAAGCCCAATAATTTGTGCGGACTTTTTGATGTAACCTCTCAGCAAAACTCTCAGCCAACCTATCGGCAAGTGCTTTTAACATTATGGCTTGATAATCATCATTTTCTTGGTCAAAAATATCCAATTGTTGCTGGATTTTAAAACCTGATGAGACGGCGAACAATCCTAAGTAATCCACATCATTGTTTTCATTGTTTTTATTGTGTGGTTTGATAAAATCCGCCAGACATAAATTTGGCACTTTATTATTTCTTGGCATTTGTTGTCTTAGAAAATTAAAACTTGTTAGTTTGGTGGTAAGGGTTTCATCCGTATAGACAGACACACTTTCATGCTCTGATACAGCTGGATAAAATCCTACAACACAACGGGCCTCTAACCAGTTATTGTTGATTATATCCTGCAACATTTTTTTAGCATCAATGATAAGAGATGTCGCTTGTTTGCCATTGATGGGGTTGCTTAAAATTTGGGGATATTTTCCTAATAAACCCCATGTTTTTAAAAAAGGACTCCAATCTATCGTATCTATTAAATCATCTAAGGGGTAATTTTTAATTACTTTATTACCAACGAATTTCGGTTTTGTAAGTTTTAAATTTTGCCAGTTAGTTTTAAATTTATTATTACGAGCCTCTTCGACAGAGATTAAACTATGTTTTTTTTGTCTTTTTAATCGCTGCTCGGCAAGCTCTTTATATTCAGATTTTGTTTGTAAAATAAAATCTGGTGCATTTTTGCCTAATAACAAATTCGCTACTCCGACAGCTTTGGATGCATCTGGCACATATATAACTGCTCCATCATATTGAGGAGATATTTTAACGGCGGTATGAATTTTTGAGGTAGTAGCCCCCCCTATCATAAGTGGAATATTTAATCTTTTCTCTTGCATAAGAGCGGCAATCGCTACCATCTCATCCAATGATGGGGTTATAAGGCCTGATAAACCGATAATATCTGCTTTTTGTTTTTTTGCTTGATCTAATATTGTCTCTCGATCTACCATAACCCCTAGATCAATTATTTTATAATTATTGCATCCTAACACCACACCGACAATATTTTTACCAATATCATGCACATCTCCTTTGACCGTAGCTAATAAAATGATGCCATTATTGGTAGCCTCATTCGCTGATTTATTCGCTTCAATAAATGGTTGTAAATATGCCACAGATTGCTTCATAACCCGGGCTGATTTTACGACCTGGGGCAAAAACATTTTACCCTCACCGAATAAATCACCTACAATACTCATCCCATTCATGAGAGTTTTTTCAATCACTTCAATGGGGTTTTTAGCTTTTAATCTTGCCTCTTCGGTATCTTGGATTATATATTTATTGATGCCATTTATTAGTGCATATTCAATTCTTTTTTCAATCTCTAATTCTCGCCATTGATTGGTTTTAATTTTTTTATTACTTTGGGTTTTGTTTTGTTGATATTCTGTGGCAATTGTTATTAAATTATCGGCAGCATCTTTATTTTTGTTAAATAAAACAGTTTCAATAGCATCACATAATTTTTGTGGGATTTGATTGTAAACTTCTAAAAGTCCTGCATTAACTATCCCCATATCAAAACCTACACTTATGGCATGGTATAAAAAAACGGCATGAATGGCTTCGCGGATTTTATTATTACCACGAAAAGAAAAAGAGACGTTGGATACCCCACCTGATGTTAAAGAGTGCGGTAGAGTTTTTTTAATAGTTTTAACGGCATTGATAAAATCCAGCCCATAATTTTGATGCTCCTCTAATCCTGTGGCAATGGCAAAAATATTAGCATCAAAAATAATATCCTCTGGTGGAAATTTTAGTTGTTTGGTTAAAATATTATAAGCACGAGCGCAAATATCAATTTTTCGCTGATAGGTGTCAGCTTGTCCATCCTCATCAAATGCCATAACTACTACTGCAGCACCGTATTTTTTTATCTTTTCTGCTTGTTTGATAAAATTTTGCTCGCCCTCTTTGAGACTGATAGAATTTACGATAGATTTGCCTTGCACACATTGCAAACCTGCCTCTATTACTTCCCATTTGGATGAATCTATCATTAGCGGCACTTTTGCACAAGAGGGCTCGGAGCTAATTAAATTTAAAAAATTTACCATCTCTTGTTTGCTATCTAACATCGCCTCATCAAGATTTATATCAATAATATTCGCTCCATCTTCTACTTGTTCGGTGGTAATATTTAATGCCTCATCATATTTTTTATCGGTAATTAGTTTTTTAAATTTGGCAGAACCTGTAACATTCGCCCGCTCGCCGACATTAACAAACAAAGAATTTTTATCAATATTAAATGCTTCTAAACCTGATAATTTGGTGGTAATTTTGGTTTTTTTGATGGTTCTAGGCTGGGTGTTTTGAGTTTCTTTGATAATTTTAGATATATGTGCAGGGGTTGTGCCACAACAACCTCCTACAATATTTAACAAACCTTTTTGCCCCCAGTTTTGAATATGCTGTGCCATTGTTTTTGGGGATTCGTCATATTCTCCCAATTCATTAGGTAAACCTGCATTAGGGTGGCTACTGATATAAAACTCACTAATGTTTGATAGTTGACTTAAGTATGGAGTTAACTCATTGGCGCCCAAAGCACAATTAAGCCCTATACTAATAGGTTTTAAATGTCGCAAAGAATTATAAAATGCTTCGGTTGTTTGCCCTGATAATGTGCGACCTGATGCATCGGTAATTGTGCCAGACACCATAATCGGGATTTTGATTTGATTGTTTTCAAAAAATTCCAAAATAGCAAAACCACAAGCTTTGGCATTTAATGTATCAAAAATTGTTTCAACCAATAATAAGTCTGCTCCGCCATCAATCAATCCTTTGATGGACTCCTGATAGGATTTTTTGAGTTCATTAAAATCAATATTACGAGCGGCAGGGTCTTCTACATTAGGAGACATAGACAGAGTACTTGATGTAGGGCCTAAAACTCCTGCGACAAAACGAGGTTTGATGGAGTTAAATTTTAAACAAGCATCAACTGCAATTTTAGCACTTTGGTAGTTCATCTCATATACATATTTACCCATTGTGTAATCTGCCATCGAGATCGAATTAGCATTAAAGCTATTAGTTTCAATTATATCAACTCCAACTGATAAATATTCTTGATGAATTTGTGATATTATGTCAGGCTGGGTAAGAGATAAAACATCATTATTGCCGATTATATCCTGATGATAGTTTTTAAATTTATCCCCTCGATAATCACTCTCTTTGAGTTTGCGTTGTTGAATCATGGTGCCCATTGCCCCATCTAAGAACACTATTCTTGAAGATAGGGCATCTAATAGTGGGTTTATTTTGTGTTGATTACTGTATTGTTGCAAATCTTTCACAAAATATTTACAGCGAGCAACGAGGTCTTTTGCCTGATTTATAGGCTTTTTGGTAAATAGGAGTAGCTTTTTTTAAAGATTTTGTAAGGTCTTCTATTCTGGTTTCATTTGATGGATGAGTTGATAGAATTTCAGGTCCACCCGAGCCTGCTTTTGCCATATTTTTCCACAATTGCACGGACTCTGAGGGTTTGAATCCTGATTTTGCCATCAATTCCACACCTATCATATCTGCCTCGGATTCGTGTTTGCGACTAAATGGCAGCACAACACCATATTGAGCTCCCAAAGCCGCCGCTGTGACTGCCCAGTTACCTTTTTGAGTGCCACCTACGACAGCTGCAAGAATTCCTACACCTGCCTGGGTTGCAAGCTGATGAGACACACGTTCATTGCCGTGATGAGCTATAACATGTCCTAATTCGTGCCCTATTACAGCTGCAAGCTGGTGTTGATTTACAGCATATTTTAACAAACCCTCATAAACTCCAATCTTATTGCCAGGCAACGCAAAAGCATTAGCTTCATCGCTTGCAAAAACCTGCACTTCCCATTTTTTAGGATCAGGTTGTTGTTTTACTTGGGGGATTATTGATCTTGCCACACACAGGACATAGGCTTTAATTTTTTTATTTTTGGTAGCAGGAATTTCTTTTTTTATTTTTTCAAAAGACTGCACACCCATTTTATTCAACTCACTATCAGGTAATAAACTTAACTGAGATCTGCCAGTGGGGGATGTTGAACAGGCACTTAATCCCAGTAAAAAAAATAAAATTATTGATACATTTTTCATAAAATAAACTCTCTTTGAAATAAAAATTTGCATAATAACATTTTTTAAATTATAATCAACTCTTTTTTTACTTTTAACAATGATTGATAAAGCTCGTAAAATCTTAAAATCAGTATTTGGTTTTAGTAATTTTCGCAACCCACAAGAATCAATAATAAAAAGCATATTATCTGGGAAAGATGCTCTAATATTAATGCCAACCGGAGGTGGCAAATCTCTTTGTTATCAATTACCTGCGATAGTATTGGATGGCACAGCAGTTGTAATATCTCCTCTTATATCACTGATGCAGGATCAGGTACATGCCCTAAGATTATTGGGAATCAATGCAGCTTTTATAAATTCATCATTAGATGTCCATCAAATAGCAGACACAGAAACACAACTTATAGACGGCAAATTAGACTTATTATATGCAGCTCCTGAAAGAGTTGTAACCGATAATTTTATAAAATTATTGCACAAAACCAAAATTTGTCTTTTTGCGATAGATGAGGCGCATTGTGTATCACAATGGGGGCATGATTTTCGTCCTGATTACATTCAATTGAATATTTTAAAAAAAGAATTTGCAACTGTGCCGAGAATCGCTTTAACTGCCACAGCAGATAGGCCAACAAGAGATGAGATTGTTGACAAACTATCTTTGGAAAAGGCAGATGTATATATCAGCAGCTTTGATCGTCCCAATATATTTTATCAAGTTAATCATTTTTCCGATAGAGCTAATGAGAGGTTGTATGACTTTATAACAGAACATCATCCAAAAGAGTGTGGTATCGTGTATTGTTTGTCTCGTAAAAAAACTCAAAATACTGCTGCCTGGCTTGCTAATAAAGGACTTCGCGCTTATGCTTATCATGCTGGAATGCCCCAAAAACTAAGATATCAAAATCAACAAAGATTTATCAAAGAAGAGGGAATAATTATAGTTGCTACCATCGCCTTTGGCATGGGAATTGACAAGCCAAATGTTCGTTTTGTCGCTCACATGAATCTTCCCAAAAGTATGGAATCTTATTATCAAGAAACAGGAAGAGCAGGACGAGATGGCTTAAAATCTGATGCCTGGATGACATACAGCATGCAAGACATTATAACTATTCGCCAGCTTTTAAAAAATTCAAATTCCCCTGATGAAAGAAAAGAGATCGAAAACATTAAATTAGATTCAATATTAGGTTATTGTGAGTTAATATCATGCCGTCGAAAAAGCATCTTAAATTATTTTGATGAAAAATATGACAAGGCTTGTGGAAATTGTGACAATTGTTTATCTGAAATTGAAACATATGATGCCACAGTTGAGGCAAAAACTGCTTTATCTTGTGTCTACCAAACAGGACAAGAATTCGGAGTTAACTACCTGATTGATATTCTTATCGGCAAAAATGACGACCCTAGGGTCGAGGAACATAACCACCATAAACTAAGTGTATTTGGTATAGGGAAAGATATAAGTCTAATTTTATGGCGAGATATATATCGCCAACTTTTAACCCGAGGTTTGCTTGATGTTGATTATAAAGGGGCAGGCGGATTAAAAATGACCGATGGTGCTAAAAATATCTTAGATGGTAATGAGCAGTTGCAACTGAGAAAAACTATCAGACCTGCTCGCAAAAGTTCTAATCGTGCTAAGACTAAAAAACATGATAAGGGGTTGTGGGGGGTTCTAAAAGAAACAACTGCCCAATTAGCAAAACAAGAAAATGTAGCCACCTATCAGATTTTTTCTGATACGACACTAATCGAAATTATAAAAAGAAAACCTCAAAGCCTAAGCGAGCTTGCGAGAATTGAGGGCATTGGTGAGCAAAAACTATCAACCTACGGCAAGCATTATATAGATGTTTTAAAAAAATATGATGCCATTAACAGTTCCAGCACTATAAGCATCACCATAGATGCCCTAAAAAACGGCCAAAGCCCAGAAGAAATTGCCCATGATAGAAAATTAAAAACAAACATAATCTACTCTCATGCTGCTTATGCCATTGTCAATGAATTGTTAGATATTCATGACTTTATTGAGATTGAAAAAGAAGAATTAGAAGATTTGAAAGAAGTATTTTTTGAATTCTCAGATGGTAATAGTTTTCCGCTGAGCCCTGTATATGAAGAGATGGATAAAGAATATAGCTATGATGTTCTAAGGTGTGTCAAGGCCGCTCTTTTCAAGCAAACATAAAAATTTACCATTAAATTGAGACCTTTGCTTAATTTATGCAAAAATTTTCTACTATAATAAAAAAATCAATATTCTAAAATAAAAACAAAGTATAATGCCTCGTTTTACTTTTCCACAAAACATACAATGCAAGATAAAATTCGTAACATCGCAATTATAGCCCATGTAGATCATGGCAAAACTACCTTGGTTGATAAGTTGTTATTGCAAAGTGGCACCTTATCAGACCGTAAAGAACCCCAGACTCGGGTTATGGATTCCAATGAATTAGAGCAAGAAAGAGGCATCACTATCTTAGCAAAAAACACCTCTCTTATGTGGGACGATTACCGCATAAATATTGTAGATACCCCAGGACATGCTGATTTTGGTGGAGAAGTAGAACGAGTTTTATCGATGGTGGATTCTGTTTTATTGTTAGTTGATGCTGTGGACGGACCTATGCCCCAAACCAGATTTGTTACTCAAAAAGCATTTAATATGGGCTTTAAACCTATTGTGGTGATAAATAAGGTAGATCGTGATGGTGCAAGAGTGGACTGGGTTTTGGAACAAACTTTTGATTTATTTGATGATTTAGATGGCACAGACGAGCAACTTGATTTTCCAGTTATCTATGCCTCTGCTATCAATGGCACAGCCTCGCTGGATGAGAGTGTCCAAGATTCTGATATGCACTGTATTTTTGATGCCATAATTGAAAATGTTCCAGCCCCAGATGTATCCGACAAAGGCACTTTTCAGATGCAAATTAGCTCGTTGGATTATGATAATTATTTAGGGCTTATCGGTATTGGCAGAATAAATCGAGGCAGCATTTCAACCAACACAAAAGTAAAAATAATTGACAAAAAAGATAGTATTCGTGATGGCAGATTATTAAAAATCTTAGGCTTTTCAGGTCTTATTCGCACAGAAATACCACAGGCACATGCAGGTAATATTGTAGCCATAACTGGTATTGATAATCTTGATATATCCGACACAATTTGTGATATTGAAAATGTTGAAAAAATGCCTGCTTTGAGTGTTGATGAGCCTACAATATCGATGAGTTTTCAGGCAAATACTTCGGTTTTTTCAGGACAAGATGGCAAGTATGTAACTTCGCGTAATATCTGGGACAGATTGCAACACGAGTTAAAACATAATGTTGCATTAAGAGTGGAGCAAACAGAAGATAAAGAAATTTATTTGGTATCAGGTCGAGGTGAATTACATTTGGGTATTTTAATTGAAAATATGCGCCGTGAAGGTTATGAGTTGGCTGTCGGACGCCCCAAAGTTGTCACCAAAGAAATTGACGGCATTACCAAAGAACCCTATGAAATTTTAACCGCCGATGTTGAACAACGTCATCAAGGAGCCGTGATGGAAGCACTTGGCAACCGTAAAGCAAAATTACAGGATATGCAACAAGAAAGTAATGGAAGGGTTAAATTAGATTTTATCGTGCCAACTCGTGGTTTAATAGGCTTTCGCACCGAATTTTTAAATATGACATCAGGATCTGGTTTGATATATAGTATTTTTGATCACTACGGAGAGCTGGTTAAAGAAAAAATAGGGCAGAGAAATAACGGAGTTTTAATCGCTATGGCTCCTGGCAAAGCATTAGGTTATGCTCTGTTTAACCTACAAGAACGTGGTAAGTTATTCATAGGACACGGTGAGGCTGTGTATGAGGGGATGATTATCGGCATCCACTCGCGGGAAAATGATTTGGTTGTAAATCCGCTAAAAGCTAAGCAACTAACGAACATAAGGGCGGCAGGCACTGATGAAAATATTGTGCTTACCAAACCTATTCAGATGACCTTGGAGCAGGCGATTGAATTTATTAACGATGATGAATTAGTCGAAGTGACCCCCAAAAATTTGCGAATTCGTAAAAAATTCCTAAAAGAAAATGAGAGAAAAAGAGCATCACGCACAACCAAATAAAACATGGAACAGGGGCAGTTGCCATTTGTTGTTTTGTCTCGCAATTGTGATAAATTATCAGATTTAATCCAAAAATATCAGATTCCAGTTATTAAAAATATTGACGAGGATTGTTTAGAGTTATTAAATATAAACGATAGATTGTCTTTGCGACTACACCAAACATCCAAAACCACAGATTACAACATAGATTTTAACAGCGGAAAATATTCCCATCGAGCAAAATATGGTGGTGGCAAAAACCAGACCCTAATCAAAGCTTGCGGATTAAATAAAGAAAAAAACCTTAAAATTATTGACTGCACAGCAGGTTTTTTAAATGATAGTTTTGTGTTGGCTAACAATGGAGCAAATTTAATCTGCATTGAGAGGTTTTTACCATTATATATTTTGCTTAAAAATGCCCTTAAAAAACATAATCCTTATAATATTCAACTCATCCATGGTAATGCAATAGAATATTTAAATAAACTCAAAGAATGTGTTGATGTTATTTACTTAGATCCTATGTGGCAGAGAAGTAAAAATAATGCCGAACCACAAAAAAATATGCAACTCTTAAAACTTGCCTATGCAGATAAAAGCGAACAACAAAATGAAAAAAATACTCTCAATTTGCTGAATCTATCATTAAAAAAAGCCTACAAAGTTGTTTTAAAAAGAAGATTAAAAAATCCTGTTCTGCAAACACCACACCATAATCTACAAAATAAAAGGACTCGTTTTGATGTTTATGTTAATTGAAACTTTTGTAACTTCAATTCAAGTAACAAAAAAAACCCCCCCATATGGTTTTAAAAAATTTAATGCTCCTCTCTTCAAATTCTTTTACATTTTTGCTTTATTTATGTTATTATATTCGCTGGATGTTAGCTGGATTGTGCGAGATGAGTATTTAATTTCTTGAACTATACTTTTTAATATAAGGGATAATATTTAATCGCAGTGGTGTGCTATTTTGATTTTTATCTTAAGAAGCCTAAATTGTGTTATGAATCCCGCCTTAGAACTCTTGTTCAAGGCTCGATACTCTTAACGGCTATTTTGGTTAACATCCACTTTTTATTTTATCTTGACTATCTAAACTATAAGGTTGAATTTATTTTTAAAACCATATACAATAAGCAACTTTTTTTATTATGTAGCCGGGGTGGCGAAATTGGTAGACGCGCTGGATTCAAAATCCAGTTGGGGTAACTCAGTGTCGGTTCGAGTCCGACCCTCGGCACCATTTATTTTATTTTTTAGAGAATTTATGAACGATAATACATTGCAACGAATTGACAAAATAGTCAAAGAGAATCCTATTGTAATTTTTATGAAAGGCGACCCTAAGTTTCCTATGTGCGGTTATTCAGCCCGTGCATCTGAGGCATTAAAACAAACAGGGATAGAATATTTTGCTGTCAATATTCTAATTGATGCTGATATTTTTAATACCCTACCTCAATATGCAAATTGGCCTACATTCCCCCAAATTTATATCAATAAAGAATTAGTAGGTGGTTGTGATATTGTGGTACAAATGAGTGAATCAGGGGATTTAAAATCTCAATGTGAGAAAGCCACAATAAAAACTTAAAATAATCATGATGATGACACCAGAGAAAAGATTAGAGACAATCAAAGAGTTGTTGATTAAAGAATTTAAACCAATAGACTTTAAAATAGAGGATAATTCTGCTGCCCATCAAGGACATTCACAAAACTCTAATAGTGCTGGACACTATACAATCTATATCAAATCAGCAAAATTTACGGATAAACCTATAATAGAGCAGCACAAAATGATTTATGCTACATTAAATGCCCTCTTAAAAGAAGAGATTCATGCTATCAGTATAAATACATCTGCTCCATAAATCACTGTCAATAATTTTTAATCTGTGGTGCTTTGTTTGCCCCTATCGTAAAACGGTAAGGTAACAGACACAGATTAAAATATAAATTCATTTAGAAGTTATAACCGATAAAGCCGTGCAAATAAGGGAATGTTGAGAATGCTGAAAGATCATCTTCAAACTCATCCTCTTCTTTTTTGATGTCAGCATCGGATATTGTGTTGTTGTTAACAGACAAATCTACTTCTGGTGCACCACCATTTATTATGCCTACACCAAAGCCACCTGATAGACCAAATTTTGCAATCCAATTCCAACCGACACCGACATTGAGAGCGGTTGATGGAAAACTAACATTCGCATCAACTCTGGCAACCACACCTGAGTCACCAATCTCTTCTGTGCCTACAGCATCAACATCCCACGAGCGATTAACCAGCCCTGCTTGCAGATAAAAAACATTACCAAATGGAGCATATCTTGCCAAAAGTATATTGGTATTAAATTTTAACTTTACTTCAACTGAGCTATTCGAGCTATCATCATCTATTTTTGTATCATAAGAGGTGTGGTCTAACCCTACATAAAATTTATCATTTATATGATAACCGCCGTGAATTCCTGTGCCTACTGTGCTTGTCATAACTTGAAGCTGGATAGGGCGATCCTTGGCGAATGATGGGTTTATAGCCACAAATAGCATAGGTAACAATAAATATGATTTTTTAATGATATTGGTATTCATAACAATTTATCCAAAAAAACTACAACTATAACATAAAGAATAATTTTTTATTATTTTGTTAGGTATGCATAATAACATCGCACCCTTAAAAGGCATATTATTATTCTATAAAAAAAGTATAATACATATTTTTTTATTCCAAAAATTATTGTGAAAGATGTATGTTATAATTTATTGCAACAAAGCTTAGACATTATAATTAAAAAATATAATACTACATTGCAGAGCAGTAACATTAAAATAGTTATCAGCAATCCTGTCGACCAAAATCTCGGTGACTATTCTTGCAATGTATCCTTACAACTTGCGAAACATCTCAAGGATTCACCTTTAAATATAGCTCATAATTTAATTGATAATTTGCCATCTCATCCGATGATTGAAAAGATAGAAATAGGTGGCATAGGTTTTATAAATTTTTTTGTAAGCCATAATGCAAAAACAGACCTAATTGAAAGCATATTAAACTTAAAAAATGATTATGGCAGATTAAAAATTGGCGAAGGGCAAAAAATTTTATTAGAATTTGTCTCGGCAAACCCGACAGGACCTTTGCATGTCGGACACGGAAGAGGAGCAGCTTTTGGATCTTCTTTGGCAAGTGTTTTTAAGTTTGCAGGTTTTGCTGTTGAATGTGAATATTATGTCAATGATGCTGGCAGACAGATGGATATATTATCAATAAGTGTATGGTTGCGTTATTTAGACCTTTGTGGAGAAAAAAATATAAATTTCCCTAAAAATGCCTATCAAGGAGATTATATATGGGATATTGCCGCTACACTACACCGTGAATACAATGATAGATTTTCGATAGAATCAAACAAATTACCAAAATTTGATTCAAACTCTGATGATATAGAATCACAAATGGACGAGTTAATATTTTTTTGCAAAGATTTTTTGCAGACTCGTAATTTTGACATAGTTTTTCAGACGGCACTAAAAACCATATTAAACGATATCAAAAAAGATCTATCATTATTTGGTGTGGAATATAATAATTGGTTTTCTGAAAAAATTTTGTTTGCAGGAAATCATATTGATAAAATAATTAAAAAACTAAATATCAATAAAAGAACATACAAAAAAGACGGTGCTTTATGGTTTTCATCGACAAAAATGGGAGACACCAAGGATAGAGTGTTGATAAAAGACAATAAACAACTTACTTATTTTGCTACTGATATTGCCTATCATGTCGATAAATACCAACGAGATTACGATCAAATAATTAACATATGGGGAGCAGATCATCACGGATATATGGCAAGAATGAGAGCTGCCATCGCTTCTTTGGGAGAAGACGAGAGTAAGTTCAAAATAATATTGGTGCAATTTGCCTCTCTTTATAGGGGAGAGATTCAATTACCTATGACAACTCGTGGTGGTGAATTTGTGACCCTCAAAGAATTACGCAATGAGATTGGCACAGAGGCTGCTAGGTTTTTTTATTTAATGCGAAAATGCGACCAACATATGAAATTTGATTTGAAGCTTGCCAAGCAAAAAACCCAAGATAACCCAGTTTATTATATTCAATACGCTCATGCCAGAATTTGTAGCATTTTAAAAAAAGCAAAGCAAGAAAATAAAATATATTCATCTAATGACAATATCCAACAATATTTTCATTTATTAGAACAAAAAACAGAAAAAGACTTGATTGCAAGTTTAGAAAAATTCCCTCAACAAATTAATATGATAGTAAATACTACCCATTTACATAAATTATGTTATTATTTGCAACAATTAGCAAAGTTATTACACATATTTTATAATAGCACTCCTATTTTAAGCTGTGATAGAAATGATACAAGGTATGCACGTTTGGCCCTAATCTCTGCTGTGGCTATTGTCCTTAAAAATGGCTTGAAACTATTAGGATTAAAAGCCGCAGAAAAAATGTAAATAAATATGACAACAAGAAACACAAAAAAAACTCGGATGCCACCATGGGGCATGATCATTATGGGAATGCTGGTGATAGCCTTCATAGGATTCATCATGTATCTTAGCAAAATGAAACCAGGACAAGGAGAGTTGGATCGCCTGCTTCAACCTGAGTATAATCAATCATCACCACAACAGGATTCTGAAAAAAACATAGAAGATTCGACTCTTAATGATAGCCTTATTAACCCACCATTGCCAGATGATGTCAAAATTTTAGAAGAAGATAGTCAAAGTAATTTTGATTTTTACAACATATTACCAGATGGAAAAATACCCAATACAACACCAAAAACTGTAAAACCTAAAAAACCAAAAAAAACCAAAAAACCCAAAATTGTAAAACCTAAAAAACCAAAAAAATCAAAGATTGTAAAGCCCGCTAAACAAAAAAAATATAAAACATCATTTGCTCCTGGTGCCACTTATTTGGTGCAAACAGGATCTTTTAAAAACCTCAAAGATGCAGATGCGATGCGAGCTGGCATTCTATTGTTAGGGTTAAATCCTGCCATAAAAACAGTCACAATCCAAGGATTAAAATATCATCGAGTGCAATTGGGTCCTTTTGTAACTCCCAAATCCCTACATTTTGCTCAAAATAAATTAGGGCAAAATTTCAAGCCATTTTTAACTATCAAGGTCAAATAATTCCGTGCAAATCAATCAATCCTATCCTCTTGTGCGTAAAAGACGCTTGCGAGATTCATCGGCAATCTTATCTCTTGTGTGTGAGAATAAACTAACCACCGATGATTTAATTTATCCGATGTTTGTCATCGAGGGCAAAAACAAAAAACAAGATATAAAATCGATGCCAGGAATTTGTCGTTTATCTTCTGATTTGTTATTAAAAGAAATAGAGCGGTTAGTAACAATAGACATCAAAGCCATCGCACTTTTTCCTATAATATCACAAAATAAAAAATCGTTAAAAGCCAAAGAAGCTTACAATCAACAGGGTTTAATCCCCCAGACAATAAAAGAGATAAAAAAAAACTTCCCTCATATTCTGGTTATTACCGACATAGCATTAGACCCTTATACAATTCACGGACAAGACGGCATAATAGATAACAAATCATATGTTTTAAATGATGAAACGATACAAGTATTAGTGCAACAGGCCTTATGTCACAGTGAAGCAGGTGCTGATATAGTTGCCCCATCTGATATGATGGATGGCAGAATAATCTCAATCAGACGTGCCTTAGAGGCTAACAATTTTCCACTCACCAAAATTCTATCATACAGTGCTAAATACGCCTCATCTTTTTATGGACCATTCAGAGATGCTCTAAATAATAGTGAAAATTTAGGTAAAGCGAATAAAAATACTTATCAAATGAATCCTGCAAATTCAGATGAGGCTTTGTATGAGGCAGGAATGGACATACAAGAAGGTGCGGATATCTTAATGGTAAAACCTGCAATGATGTATCTTGATATAGTTTATAAAATCAAGCAAAATTTTAAAACCCCTGTTTTTGCTTATAATGTAAGTGGTGAATATTCTATGATTAAAGCTGCCTCTAATGCCGGATTTCTCGATGAGAAAAAGACAGTATTAGAGACTTTATTATCAATCAAAAGAGCAGGTGCCGATGCTATTTTATCATACCATAGTAAAGATGTAGCTTTGTGGTTGAATCAACCATAACATCCTTAAAACTTAAAACTTAATCCTTAAAACTTAATCCTTAAAACTTAATCCTTAAAACTTAATCCTTAAAACTTAATCCTTAAAACTTAATACCATTACACCATTATGACAAATGCTGATTGCCACCAAAACCGTCATGCTGAACTTAGATTCAGTATCCATTTATGTAACAGGGCAGTCTCTGTATTATGAATTGATTGTGTTAGCAACCGGAGAATAATGGATAAAAGCGAATCTGTGCATGTGGATGGATGGTTGGATTTTCCGTATCGTGGCAATTCAATGACGGATTATTGGGATTTAATCAGAACTTCCTTAAAAAATACCCATTTACAAAAAATCTCAAGCCTATTGCAAGTTTTTAATCAACTGCCGAGCCGCATCTTGCAAAGAATGTTCTAATTTGCGGTATTCCAACAAAACATCTCGCTCCTGTGGAGTAATATTGATAATTGCAATTTTATTTTTTTCATCAATCACAACCGCCCGATCAACTAACATCTCTCCTGTGCCATCACGCAACCATGCAAGCGATACCCCCAGAGTCTCAGCAATGTTTGGCATTCGTGCTTGGTGGGGCATTGTCTCACCTGTCATCCAACGATTCAATGCTTGACGGGTTACCCCAAATCTTTTTGATATTACAGTTTTTGATGTTCTTCTTCCTGAATACATTTTTAAAGCCTGCGATAACCTATCTGCAAATTCATCACGAACATACTGTTTTTGATAATACGACATATTTTACCTAAAAAATTAACAATCTTTCTTTTGACAAGGGGACATGTCCCCTTGTTAGTTCCCATATAAAGTTGAATGT
The DNA here is from genome assembly GCA_003645455.1 of Gammaproteobacteria bacterium. Classification (GTDB taxonomy): domain Bacteria; phylum Pseudomonadota; class Gammaproteobacteria; order QNFE01; family QNFE01; genus QNFE01. Next base: position 32,044 of record QNFE01000018.1, read on the forward strand.
ATGTATTTAACTGTCAAGTTAATATAAAAAGCATTATTATGTTGCTTTTGAGGGGATTTCCGATAGCGAAAAAAAGTGATAATAAGTTGCTTTTTACAAATTTATAACTTACAATAGACATCTTTTTACTTTTGAGAAATAAAATTTATGAAAGACAAAATCATCAACAATATAATCAAACTTTTTATTGTTATTTTTTTGCCAACTTTATTGTTTGCTTGCGGCGGTGGTGGCGGAGGCGGTAGTAGCAGTAGCAACACACCAACCCCAACAGAGAATAGACCAATTTTATCAGACACGACAAGTTTTTTTACCACTTGGAATATCAATGATATAACCGATGACAACCAAATCACAATAAAAACAAGTGCAAGGTTATACTTACGATTATGAAATTGACTGGGGCGATGGCACAATAACCCATAACAACACAGATAATGCTAACCATACATACGACTCTGCTGGTTTATATACGGTAAAAATAAGTGGCACATTCCCAGGGATAAATTCGTGTTTAGATGTTTCAAAAGTATGTCAATCAAACTACAAACATGATAATAAAATAATTTCTGTTGAGCAATGGGGCAATCAAAAGTGGCAAACTTTCAAGTATGCTTTTGCTCGTAAATGGGATGTTGATAGTGAAGAAGATTTAAAAATCAATGCCATAGATCAGCCAGATTTATCAGAGGTTGAGGATATAAGCCGAGCATTCGCTCGTGTTGTTAATTTTAATGGTGATGTAAGCCAATGGGATGTATCTAATGTAACTGATATAAGCCAAATGTTTAGTTATGCAAAACATTTTAACCAAGATATATCAGGCTGGGACACCTCTAATGTAACCAATATGGCAGATGTATTTTATGGAGCTGATTCTTTTAATCAAGATATATCAAAATGGAATCTCTCTAATGTTATTTTTACAAAACTTATGTTTTATCGTGCAAAAGCATTTAACCAAGATATATCAGACTGGGATACCTCTAATGTAACTAATATGGAGAATATGTTTCGTGAAGCTGAATCTTTTAATCAAGATTTGTCAGGATGGAATGTTGATAAGGTAACAAAACATGCTGATTTTATGAAAGATGCTGGCAGTAGCAGCATACCACCTGATTTTCCATAGTTTAAAACTTAAATAAACCATGGCAAATAAAGTAGTAATTTTTAATTTAATTTTTTAGGAGAAATATTATGACAGTAAAACAAGATGGGGAATTTGTATTATCTTTGGTAAAAGACTTTTTCAAACAAAAAGATATTGTTGAAAAATTAAAATTATTTAACAATCTAAAAGAAGAAGATGACAGGATACGTGGTTGGGAAACTTGGTGGCAGGTTGAGTTTGCTCTTTATTTAGATAGACATAAAAAAGTGGCAGAATGGGGCAGAGAGTGTTCTTATGACTGCGACAAAAGAAAAACTGATAAAAATAGTGCAACCATTGATTTTTGGCTTAGAAAAAAAAATTGTGATACATCATCTTTTATTGGTATAGAGTTTAAGCAGGCTTGGAGTTTTAGCAAAACTATAAGAGAGATGTTAAATGATATTGATAAAATATGTGCTATACGAGACTCCGATGATGATTTGCGTTCATTGTGGAATGTTGGTGTTTACCTTAAAGATATTCAACATAAGACTAAAAATTTAAGCAATAAAGAAAAAATAGATTACTTAAAAGACAATAGCGGTGAGTATGAGCTGACAGAATCATGCATTGATTTATTTGACATTAAAGGCACTGAGTTTAAGGTAGTATTTTTTTAAATAAAATACAACAACAATTAAAAAATAAAATCCCAGTCATTGCGAGAAAAAACCCAGTCATTGCGAGCGAGCCTGCGAGCGTGGCAATCTCTGATTAGTTTACGGATAATTTTCAAGAGATAACCACGGCGGTTTATTGTTCTGCACTACATCTTTATTTTCGTCCTCC
>QNFE01000019.1 GCA_003645455.1 Gammaproteobacteria bacterium
ATAATGTCAAATTACAAGTAACTCTCATAGCACCAATTGCGATGGAAGAAGGACTGCGGTTTGCCATCAGAGAAGGTGGCAGAACAGTAGGGGCAGGTGTTGTTTCAAAAATAATTGAATAAACATCTTTAATATTTTATCTAAGGTCAGTAGCTCAATTGGCAGAGCAGCGGTCTCCAAAACCGCAGGTTGGGGGTTCAATTCCCTCCTGACCTGCCATTTATTTTTAAAATTTTATACAAAACTATGGCAAAACAAAACAAAATAACAGCCGAAGATAGCGGCACAAAAGTAATAGACACCATAAAGCTAAGTATAGCATTGCTGATGTTATTATCATCGATAGGTGCTTTTTATTATTTTGAAGAGTTTTCACAACTATACAGGATATTAGCATTATTATCCGTTGTGGCATTAAGTGTGTTTTTGGTTATTAACACCAAAATTGGTAACAGATTATACAGGTTTTCTCAAGATGCAAGAATAGAGGTTTTAAAGGTTGTGTGGCCATCACGGGCACAGGCCACTCAAACTACTTTGGTTGTTTTGATTGTTGTGACTTTAATAGGCATATTTTTATGGCTTCTCGACATGTTTTTGGCATGGGCTTATAAATTTTTAATAAATATATCATAAAAAAATGAATAAAGAACAAGAACAAGAAAAAGAACAAGATCAGATAGGTAAGTTGCTAAAAAAACAATGGTTTATTTTGCAAGTTCATTCAGGATATGAAGACAAGGTAAAGAGATCTATTCAAGAAAGAGTGCAACTTGCTAAGATGGATAACTTATTTGGCGATATAGTCATCCCCAAAGAAGAAGTGGTCGAGATAAAAAATGGCAAAAAAAGAATATCTCAGAGAAAATTTTATCCAGGTTATGTGTTAATAGATATGTCAATGACAGATGAAACATGGCATCTTATCAGGCAAATTTCTAAGGTTTCAGGTTTTGTTGGCGGAACATCACAAAAACCTACTCCTATATCAGAATCAGAAGTTAATAAGATATTTAACCGGGTTGCCGATGGGGTAGATAAACCGCAACCTAAGGTCTTATATCGTGTAGGGGAAATTATTCGGGTCAATGATGGACCTTTCGATGATTTTAACGGCATAGTGGAAAAGGTTGATTTTGAAAAAAATAAACTTCTTATTGCGGTGCAAATTTTTGGTCGTTCAACCCCAGTTGAATTAGACTTTGGTCAAGTGGAGAAGACATAAGCACTTGTTTTAACAAGACTTTTAATGAAAATTTAAAAGTTATTTTGAAAATAAGGGAGATTGATTTTTTTATTCAATCGTTTGCACCTCATTTTAGGAGAAAAAAATGGCAAAAAAAACAATAGAATCTTATATAAAATTACAAATTCCAGCAGGAGAGGCGAACCCTAGCCCTCCTGTTGGCCCTGCATTAGGACAACATGGTGTAAATATTATGGAATTTTGTAAAGCATTTAACAGTAAAACATCGGGTTTTGAAAAAGGCCTGCCTATTCCAGTTGTAATTAGTGTATATAATGACAGAAGTTTTACTTTTATTACAAAAACTCCTCCTGCCTCTGTTTTGTTGTTAAAAGCAGTAGGTTTGAAAAAAGGATCAGGAGCACCAAATACTGATAAAATAGGCAAGGTAACTCGGGCCCAATTAGAAGAGATTGCAACCACAAAACAACCAGATTTAAACTCAAAAGATATGGATGCTGCGGTTAAAATTATAGCAGGCACCGCAAGATCTATGGGCTTGGAGACGGAGATTTAACATGAAAACAACAAAAAGAGTTAAACTTATTAGAGAGCAGATTTCTCCCGATAGTGTCTATGCAATAACTGATGCTATAGATTTGTTGCAAAAATTACCAAAGTTAAAATTTAACCAAAGCATAGATATTGCTATAAATCTTGGAGTGGATGCCAAAAAATCAGATCAAGTAGTTCGTGGTGCTTGTATTTTACCAAATGGCACAGGAAAAACTGTTAGAGTTGCAGTTTTTGCCGATGGTGAAAATGCCAAAGCAGCCACAGATGCAGGTGCTGATGTGGTTGGCATGGATGATTTAGTTGATACCATGAAAGGCGGAGATTTAAACTTTGATGTTGTAATTGCATCCCCTGAAACAATGCGAGTCGTAGGAAAACTTGGAACTATTTTAGGCCCACGAGGTCTTATGCCAAACCCTAAGGTGGGTACAGTCACAAAAGATGTAGCAACAGCAGTTAAAAATGCCAAATCAGGGCAGGTAAGGTTTCGCACAGATAAGGCTGGAATAATCCATACTATGATAGGTAAGTTGGATTTTACTAATCAAGCATTAGTTGAGAATTTAAATGCTATGATAGCAACCCTTAATAAGTTAAAACCTAGTGTTGCCAAAGGAATATATATTAAAAAAATAAGCATATCATCAACAATGGGACCAGGTTTGGTGATAGATAAGGCAACATTAGAAATATAACAATTCTAATTTGCTCTTTAAAGTTTTGACGATAAGCCGGATTTTGCAGGTTTACTTTCAAAGACCGTAGGTGATTTTTCTTAATATCCTACGTAGTGGGTGATAAGATTTTACTCTTATCTGTTAGTTTAATTTAATAAAATTGGAGATGTTTTATGGCTTTGAGCTACAATGATAAAAAAGCAATTGTGAAGGAGGTTGCATCCTATGCAAAAACTGCACATTCTGCTGTAGCCGCTGAGTATCGAGGGATTACAGTTGATCAAATGACGCAGTTGCGAAAAAGTGCAACAGATAGTGGTGTTTATTTGAAGGTTGTTAAAAATACCTTAGCAAAAATAGCAATACAAGGCACACAATTTGAGTGTATGCAAGATAGTCTAAAAGGCCCTTTAGTTTTGGCTTTTTCGATGGAAGATCCAGGATCTTCGGCAAGATTAGTTAAAAATTTTGCCAAAGAATGTGATTTGTTGATGGCTAAATTAATTTGTATCGGTGGTGAGTTATTTGATTCATCCCATCTTGCAAAAATTGCATCCTTACCAACTAAGATGGAAGCTATTTCTATTTTGATGTCTGTTATTAAGGCACCAATTACAAAAATGGCAACCACACTTAATGAAGTGCCAAGTAAATTAGTTCGCACAATTAGCGCTGTCAAAGACAGCAAGTAATAATAATAATAATTTTTTTAGGAGTTAAAAATGGCTATATCAAAAGATGATATTTTAAATGCAATTGCAGATATGTCTGTAATGGATGTTGTGGATTTAATCGCAGCAATGGAAGAAAAATTTGGTGTAACGGCAGCCGCCGCAGTTGCCGCCGCCCCTGCTGCCACAGGTGGTGATGGTGCAGCAGCGGAAGAAAAAACCGAATTTGATGTTGAGATGAGTAGTTTTGGTGCTAACAAAGTTTCAGTTATCAAAGCTGTGCGAGCTGCCACAGGCTTAGGTCTTAAAGAGGCAAAAACTATGGTCGAGTCAGCACCAATTAAGGTTAAAGAGGGTGTTAGTAAAGACGAAGCAGAAGAACTTAAAAAGCAATTAGAGGAAGCGGGCGCCACAATCGAGTTGAAATAAAATAAATTTAACTCATAAGCCCTTGATAAGCAGGTTATTTATTTTAAAAATAACACCTAATCAAGGGTTTAAAATATCTGTATAAAAAGGTGCTTTTTATGTATTTTGTAAATTGTGCTTGATTTATGCAAGGGTCTCACATACATTTTTAAAGATTGCATAGGTTAATAAGATAGCTTTATAAACAAAGCAAATTTTACTTTTGATGCATAACATATATACATACGGAACAAATTTATGGATAAAAATAGCAAGCAATACTCTTATACAGAAAAAAGAAGAATCAGAAAAGACTTTTCAAAACGTCGTAAATTATTGGATATACCACCTCTACTACAGGTTCAAACAGATTCATACCGTAAGTTTTTACAATTAGATGGCAAGGATAAAGATGCAAAAAACAAAAGTTTAGAAAGTGTTTTCAAGTCAATTTTTCCTATTATTAGTCATTCAGGAACAGTAGAGCTACATTTTGACAAACATAGTGTTACCAAATCAAAATTTACCGAAAGAGATTGCAAGAGTCGTGGCATAACCTATGGAGCATCAGTTAGGGCAAAAATGAGAATAATAGTATATGATAAAAATATTCACTCCAAATCAAGAAAAGAAAAAGAATTAAGAGAGCAAGAGGTGTATATGGGAGAGATGCCTCTTATGACAAAAAACGGTAGCTTTATAATAAACGGCACAGAAAGAGTGGTTGTCTCTCAAATGCATAGATCCCCCGGTGTATTTTTTGATCATGATAAGGGTAAATCCCACTCATCTGGTAAGTTGTTATACTCCGCTCGTATTATCCCATATCGTGGCTCTTGGTTAGATTTTGAATTTGACGTAAAAGATGTTTTATTTGCAAGAATAGATAGAAGAAGAAAAATTTTATCAACATTGATATTGCGAGCTATGGGTTATGAAGAAAATGAGCAAATACTCAATCTATTTTACGATACTCAGACAATAAAGAAAAATGGTAAAAAATGGTCTATAGTTTTAAAGCCTGATAAATTAATAGGAGAGACTGCAACATTTGATATAATCCATGATGGTAAAAATATAATAAAAAAAGGAAAAAAAATAAATTCTCGCCAAGTTGAGGCATTAAAAAAAACAGCTATAAAAACTTTAAATATTACCGATGAATATGTTATAGGAAAGATTATGGCTCGCAACATAATAGACAAGGATACAGGCGAATTATTGCATGAAGCAAATACAGAAATTACAGAGGAAGTATTGCAGTCATTAAAGGATCATAAAACGAAACTAATCGACATCATTCATACAAACGAGGTAGATAAGGGAATATTCATATCTCAAACTATAGCAGCAGATGCCACTCGCACAAAATTAGAAGCATTAGTTGAGATATACAGAATGATGCGCCCAGGCGAGCCACCCACTCAAGAATCTTGCGAGACACTTTTTCATAATTTATTTTTTACAGAAGATCGTTATGATTTATCAGAGGTAGGGCGAATGAAATTTAACCATCGCCTAAGAATTAAAACAAGAAAAAATAATGGCATATTGTCAAAAGAAGACATAGTGCGGGTCATGAGAGAGTTGATAGATATTCGTGATGGCAAGGGTCATGTTGACGACATAGATCACTTAGGAAATCGTCGTATCCGCTGTGTAGGAGAGATGGCTCAAAATGTATTTCGTTTGGGTTTGATAAGAGTAGAGAGAGTTGCCAAAGAAAGATTAGGGTCGGTCGAGGCGGATGATCTTATGCCCCAAGATATAGTAAATTCAAAACCAATTACAGCTACAATTCGTGAATTTTTTGGTTCAAGTCCGCTATCTCAATTTATGGATCAAAACAACCCCTTGGCAGAAATTACCCACAAAAGAAGAGTATCAGCATTAGGCCCTGGCGGACTTACCAGAGATAGAGCAGGTTTTGAAGTTAGAGATGTTCATCCCACTCACTATGGCAGGCTTTGTCCTATTGAAACTCCAGAGGGTCCAAATATTGGACTTATAAACTCATTAGCTCTTTTTTCTCGCACTAATAATTATGGTTTTTTAGAAACTCCTTATTGTAGAGTAAAAAATGGCAAGGTTACCAAAAATATTGAATATCTTTCAGCTATTGATGAGGGTAAGTTTGTTATTGCACAGGCAAATACAGATTTAGATAAAAATAACAAAATGAAAGATGATTTAATATCTTGTCGTCATATGTATGATTTTACTATAACAAACCAAGATAAGATAGATTTAATTGATGTGTCACCACGACAAATTGTATCAGTTGCCGCCGCTTTGATTCCGTTTTTAGAACATGACGATGCTAATCGTGCTTTGATGGGTTCTAATATGCAAAGACAAGCAGTTCCTGTGTTAAGATCACAAAAGCCCTTAGTGGGAACTGGTATAGAGAGAGTAGTAGCAGCAGATTCAGGAGCTAGCATCATAGCGGATCGTAGCGGAATTGTCGCCAAAGTAGACTCATCTCGTATAGTAATAAGATCGGATGATTACAATGAAGATGATGCCGTAGATATTTACAATTTAAGTAAATATGTTCGTTCAAACCAAAATACCTGCATAAACCAAAAACCATTAGTTAATGTTGGTGATAAAATTTCTAAAAATGATATTTTGGCAGATGGACCATCGACTGATTTGGGAGAATTAGCCTTAGGACAAAATATGCTGGTAGCTTTTATGCCTTGGAATGGATATAACTTTGAAGATTCAATAGTTATATCTGAAAAAGTGGTGCAAGATGATAGGTTTACCAGTATCCACATTGAAGAGTTAACCTGTGTGGCTCGCGATACAAAGTTAGGAGCAGAAGAGATCACCGCAGACATACCAAATGTAGGTGAGCATTTATTATCAAAATTAGATCAAGCAGGAATGGTGTATATTGGTGCAGAGGTTTCAGGTGGAGATATTCTTGTAGGAAAAATAACTCCAAAAACTACATCGCAGTTATCTCCTGAGGAGAAGTTACTAAGTGCAATATTTGGTGAAAAAGCCCAAGATATAAAAGATACCTCATTAAAAGTGCCATCAAGCATGAAAGGCATCGTGATTGATGTCAAGGTTTTTACTCGCGATGGCATGGAAAAAGATATAAGGGCACAAGAGATAGAAGAAACTGCTTTGATGAATGTTGAAAAAGATATGAAAGATCAGTTGAATCTTATTCAGCAAGATATCTATCACAGAGCGATAAAAATTGTTGTCAATAACGAAGCTATCAGCGGATGTGATATAGAATCACCTACAATAATTAGCGATAATGAGATAAAAAAAATAGAGAAAGAAGATATTTTTTTACTAATCATGAAAGACGAATCTATAAATAAAAAATTAGAATCATTGCAAAAAACATTAAAAAAACAACAAAAATCTTTTGCAGATAATTTAAAAATAGAGCAAAATAAAATAACATCAGGAGACGTATTAGCCCCTGGAATAATAAAAATGGTGAAGGTATCTGTTGCTGTTAAAAGACGTTTGCAAGCAGGAGATAAGATGGCAGGGCGTCACGGTAATAAGGGTGTAATATCAACAATTGTGCCAGTAGAGGATATGCCATACATGGAAGATGGTGAACCGGTTGATATCCTATTAAATCCACTGGGAGTTCCATCACGGATGAATATCGGGCAGATTTTAGAAACTCATCTGGGGTGGGCTGCAAAAGGTATAGGCAAAAAAATTAGCCACATGTTGGAGAAAAAAACAAACATCAAAGATTTAAGGAAATATTTAGAGCAAACCTATAACCATAATAAAGATGTAAATCAAGAAGATCTAAAATCATTAACGGACGATGAAATTATGAATCTTTGTTACAACTTAAAAGATGGCATGCCTATGGCAACCCCTGTATTCGATGGTGCATCAGAAAATGACATAAAACAAATGTTAAATATTGCAGATTTGCCAGAATCAGGACAAACTCAATTGTATGATGGTAGATCAGGTGATCCTTTTGATCGCAAAATTACAGTAGGTTATATGCATATTTTAAAACTTAACCACCTTGTTGATGATAAGATGCATGCTAGATCAACAGGACCGTATAGTCTGGTAACTCAACAACCTCTTGGAGGCAAGGCACAATTCGGCGGTCAAAGATTTGGTGAGATGGAAGTATGGGCATTGGAGGCCTATGGAGCATCCCATACATTGCAAGAAATACTGACGGTAAAATCAGATGATGTAATCGGTAGAAACAGAATGTATAAAAGCATTATTGATGGTGATAATCAAGTTGAGGCCGGTATGCCAGAGTCATTTAATGTTTTATTAAAAGAGATTCGTGCCCTTGGTTTAAATATTGATCTGGAGAAAACAAACTAATGAAAGACTTATTGAATTTATTCAAACAAGAAAGCATTGAAAGTGATTTTAATGCTATTAAAATTAATCTGAGCTCCCCTGAGACGATAAAATCTTGGAGCTTTGGTGAGGTTCGCAAACCAGAGACAATAAATTATCGCACCTTCAAGCCAGAGAGAGACGGTTTATTTTGTGCAAAAATATTTGGTCCCACCAAAGACTATGAATGTCTCTGTGGAAAATATAAAAGACTAAAACACCGTGGAGTTGTGTGCGAAAAATGTGGAGTTGAGGTGACCCTTGCTAAGGTTCGCCGTGAAAGAATGGGAATAATTTCATTAGCAAGCCCATGCTCACATATTTGGTTTTTAAAATCACTACCATCAAGAATAGGCCTTCTACTTGATATGACATTAAGAGAAGTTGAGAGAGTTCTTTATTATGAATCTTTTATCGTAACAGATGCAGGCAATACAGACTTAGAAGAAGGACAAATAATAACTGATGACGAAAAACAAGAAGTATTCGAAGAATTTGGTGATGATTTTACTGCCAAAATGGGAGCAGAGGCTATCAAAGAGCTTTTAGAATCTCTTGATTTGGACGAAATGTATACAGAGATAAACGAAGAAATTCAAAACACAAAATCAGAAATAAAACTAAAAAGACTAACCAAAAGATTAAAATTAACAGAATCTTTTATCAAATCTGGTAATAATCCAGCATGGATGATATTAGAGGTGTTGCCAGTCTTACCACCTGATTTGCGTCCATTAGTACCCTTAGATGGTGGCAGGTTTGCAACCTCTGATTTAAATGATTTGTATCGCAGAGTTATAAATCGCAATAATCGTCTAGCAAGGTTATTGGAGTTATCAGCGCCTGAGATAATAGTTCGTAATGAAAAAAGAATGTTACAAGAAGCAGTTGATTCTTTGCTTGATAACGGGCGACGCGGTCGTGCTATCACAGGCACAAATAAGATGCCATTAAAATCATTAGCAGAGCTTATTAAAGGAAAACAAGGCAGATTCAGACAGAACCTATTAGGAAAACGTGTTGATTATTCAGGACGTTCGGTAATTGTGGTAGGACCTAAATTGAGATTGCATCAATGTGGATTACCAAAAAAAATGGCATTAGAGTTGTTTAAACCGTTCGTATTTAGCAAGCTCCAATTAAGAGGATTTGCCACTACAATTAAACATGCTAAAAAAATGGTAGAGGCAGGAGGATCTGAGGTGTGGGATATCTTAGCTGACGTAATCCATGAACACCCAATTATGTTAAATCGTGCACCAACACTACATAGGCTTGGAGTGCAAGCATTTGAACCGATTTTAATTGAGGGCAAAGCCATTCAACTTCATCCATTAGTTTGTGCAGCTTTTAATGCTGACTTTGACGGTGATCAGATGGCAGTACATGTGCCACTTTCATTGGAATCACAAATGGAAGCCAGAACACTTATGATGTCATCTAATAATATTTTATCTCCTGCCAATGGCGAGCCAATTATTGTGCCATCTCAAGATATTGTGCTGGGTTTGTATTATATGACAAGATACAAAAAAGACTCACAAGGAGAGGGGTCATATTTCAGCGACTTATCAGAGTTAAATAAGGCTATTGCTATCAAAAAAGTTAGCATACATGCAAAAGTTATAGTTCGGATAAAAGATATAGAATATAGCGAAAATGGAGATGTAAATTACATCACTCATAAGGTTAAAACCGTAGCAGGTAGAGCGGTTTTATCAGAAATACTTCCCAGAAATGTTGCTTTTAAAAACTTAGATTGTGACTTGTCAAAAAAAGCTATCTCTAATCTTATCGATGTTTGTTATCGTTTTGCAGACTTAAAGGATACGGTTATTTTTGTTGATCAGCTCATGTATGCAGGTTTTAGAAATGCAACCACAGCTGGTATATCTATAGGGTTTCAAGATATGGTGGTGCCAAAATTAAAATATGAAATTGTATCTAATGCCGAAAAAGAAGTAGCAGAGATTCAAGAACAATATACCGCAGGTTTGGTCACAGACGGCGAGAGATATAATAAAGTCATAGATATATGGTCAACAGCAGGTGAAGATGTAGCGGATGCTATGATGAGGCAAATTGGCAACAAAGAACTTGATGACAAAACACAAGAAAACTCCTTTAATTCTATCTTTATGATGGCAGATTCTGGGGCTCGAGGCAGTGCTCAACAAATAAGACAACTTGCAGGAATGCGTGGACTTATGTCAAAACCTGATGGATCTATTATTGAAAACCCTATCACGGCTAACTTCCGCGAAGGATTGACAATTTTACAATATTTTATATCTACTCACGGAGCCCGTAAAGGTTTGGCGGATACAGCTTTGAAAACAGCTAATGCAGGATATCTAACTCGTAGATTAGTGGATGTCTCACAAGATATGGTAGTGAATGAAAAAGACTGCTACACCAAAAATGGCATAAATATGCAACCTATTATTGAAGGTGGAGACATAGTAGAGCCATTAAGTGAGAGAGTTTTAGGCAGAGTTGTCGCAGAAAATATTTTAAAACCAGGCACAGATGAGGTTATAATTGAAGAGTCTACCCTAATAACAGAAAAAGAAATTAAAAAAATAGAAGAGGCGAGCATCGATGAGATTAAGGTGCGATCAGCTATTACATGCGAGGCAGAATTTGGAGTATGCTGTAAGTGTTATGGGCGAGATCTTGCTCGAGGAGACATAATAAACGAAGGAGAAGCAGTAGGTGTAATTGCCGCCCAATCAATCGGCGAGCCTGGCACTCAACTTACGATGAGAACCTTCCACATAGGCGGAGCCGCTTCTCGCTCGGTGGCAGTTTCATCAGTGCAAATCAAAAACAACGGTAAATTAAGATTCCACAATATAAAATCCATCAAAAACAAAGAAAAAAAATTAATCTTAGTAAAGAGATCAGCGGAAATAGGAGTTATCAACGAACACGGACAAGAAAAAGAAAGATACAAGGTGCCATATGGTGCAACCCTAAACTATAATGATGGTAGTGATGTTAAATCAGGTGATATAGTGGCAAACTGGGACCCACATACTCACCCAATTATTGCAGAATTAGAGGGTAAGTCCAAATTTATTGATTTTGTTGAGCAATTAACCGTTAAAAAACAAGTAAATACTACAACAGGAATAACATCAAACATAATAATTGACCCCAAACAAAGACCGTTAGCTGGCAAAGAATTATATCCGACAGTTAAATTTTTTGGCAAAAAAGGAGAAGAATTATGTTACCCTGGTACAGATATACCTGCTAATTATACACTGCCAAGCGGTGCTTTGATAGAGTTATCAGATGGTGATAAAATTCAAGCAGGAGATATTATTGCGAGGGTTCCACAAGAATCATCAAAAACACGCGATATAACAGGCGGACTGCCACGTGTTGCTGATCTTTTTGAGGCAAGAAAACCAAAAGAGCCTGCAATTTTAGCACAAATATCAGGAACAGTGAGTTTTGGCAAAGAAACTCGTGGTAAAATTCGTCTAATAATAACTCCTGAATCTGGTGAAGAATTTGAAGAGTTGATACCAAAGTGGCGATCCATAGAGGTATTTGAAGGAGAAACAATTGAAAAAAGCGACATAATAAGTGATGGTGAACCAAGCCTCCATGATATTTTAAAATTGCAAGGAGTGGAATCTTTGGCAAGTTATCTTGTTCGCGAAATCCAAGATGTTTATAGTTTACAAGGAGTAAAAATAAACGACAAACATATTGAAGTCATAATTAAACAAATGTTAAAAAAAGCAATAATAATTAAAAGCCATGATACTGACTATTTGCCAGGAGAGCAGGTAACCTATGAAAAATTAAAAAAAGTAAATGAAAAACTTGTAGAACAAGATAAAATTCCCGCTACTTTTGAAAGACAATTATTAGGAATTACCAAAGCATCATTAGTTACAGATTCTTTTATATCAGCTGCATCATTTCAAGAAACAACTCGTGTTTTGACAGAATCTTCAATAAGTGGCACCAAAGATTTCTTACGAGGATTAAAAGAAAATGTAATAGTTGGTAGACTAATTCCAGCAGGAACTGGAAAAACATATAATGAAAGTTTTGAGTAACAATTGTTTATTGTAAATAGAGTGCTATCTTCTGATTGTTGCTTCTTTAATTGTATTTTATGAGACCTTTGCAAAACTTAATAATGAAAAAGAAAAAAACTATCCTAATTGTTGATGACGAATATGACATTCGCTCTTTATTGACAGAAATCTTAACAAATGAAGGTTATTTTATTTTAAGTGCTGAAAATGCTACTCAGGCTAATGAGCACTTAAAAAAAAACAGACCAAGTGTTGTTTTGTTGGATGTATGGATGCCAGGACAAGATGGCATAAGTCTATTAAAAAAGTGGCAAAAAACTAAACCATACGATACAAAAGTCATAATGATGTCAGGTCATGCAACGATTGAAAATGCTATGGAGGCTACCAAGTATGGAGCAGTAGATTTTGTTGAAAAACCAATATCCTTGCCATTATTGTTGAAAACTATAAAAAAATATTTAAAACCAAAAGAAATAGAAAAAAAAGCTTATAAAAACAAAAGAAAGATAGAAGAATTATTCAAGTTAAAATACAAAGAAGCTATAGCAAAATTTGACAAACTATACCTTAAAAATAGAATTAAAAAACAAAAAAATATCAGTAAGTTATCAATGGAAATAGGATTAGATAGGACATCTATTTATCGTAAAATAAAAGATTGACATAAACAGCATTAGAGTATTATATTTATGTGATACTTGTTGTTTTTGTGAAATAACATATTTTTTTATAAAAAATATGTATAATGGGTATTTTTTACAAAATATTAGGACACATTTATGGAAATAACGATTATTTATCAAATATTTTTGATAGTTTTTACCTTAGCCTTTATTCTTGGTGCCGTTGCTAATAAAACAGATTTTTGCACGATGGGCGCGGTATCTGACTGGGTAAATATGGGAGACACCAATCGGATGCGATCTTGGATGTTAGCCTTAACAACTGCTCTAATCATAGTGCTTTGTATGGAATATTTTGGTTTGGTTGATATGTCGCTTACCACAGACAATGCAAAATCAAACCCACCTTATCGCACAACAAATTTTGTTTGGTTGCGTTATATTGTTGGTGGTTTTATATTTGGCATAGGTATGACTATGGCATCAGGTTGTGGCAACAAAACTTTGATTCGTTTTGGAGCTGGCAATTTAAAATCATTGTTTGTTTTATTGGCTATCTCAGCTGGTGCATCACTTATGATGTTTACCAATTTTAGTTATGATGTTTTTTTAAGTTGGATGGGCATTTTATCTATTGATTTTGCAGAATATGGTATTAGCGGACAACATCTAAGTGCCATTATCACAGGATATAGTGGGGCAGAAAACTCAAATATTATTCACCTGACAATTGGTTTGTTGGTGGCATCTTTGTTTGCTTTATTTATATTTAGATCAAAAGAATTTTTAAAACACCAAGAATTATTGATAGCAGGAGTTGTGGTGGGAATGATAGTGGCAGGGGCTTGGTTTGTTAGTGCAGGATTTATGGGGCAAGAGTTATTAGAAGAGGCAGAAATGATGGATGAGATTCCATATGCCATTGGTGCCCAGTCTTTTACATTTGTTGCACCCACCGCTCATATGACACAATTTGCTACCCAAGGATTTAATCTTAATTTTTTAACATTCGGTATAATAGCAGCTCTGGGAGTTATTTTAGGCTCATTTATATATGCTTTAATCGCCGGTAAATTACGTTTTGAATGGTTTGTCAGTCTCAAAGATTTTGCTAATCATATAATCGGTGGTTTTATTATGGGTATAGGCGGCGTGCTTGGTATGGGTTGCACCATAGGACAAGGCATAACCGGAGCATCAACCCTTGCATTGGGCTCTTTTATGACTCTTTTTTCAATCATATTTGGCTCTGCTTTGACTATGAAATATCAATATTATAGAATGTTATATGAAGATGAGAGTATGTTTGCGGCAATTATTACAGCCATGGTAGAGATGAAAATGTTACCTGCAAAACTAAGAAAATTAGAAAAACTTTAATTTAAAACAGTCCTCCGTAACAGATATCAAATCCAGTTTTTACAAGGAGAGATATCCACTTATTATGGATTAATTCAAAAAAACTATGATTCATTTGTGGCATAGTGATGGTCGGACTTATATAGACAGACCAAGATTATTCCGATGATTTAGATCTGATGATGTAGAGAGGTGGATACCGAATCAAGTTCGACATGACGGTTTTGGGTTGTGGAGCATGATAAAATGAGGTCAATCAGAGCTTCTTTAAAAAAACTACCACAGTTTTAAGCGACAATAGCAACAGAAGTTTTTGGTTTTTTTGCACATATTGAAGAGAAATTCATTGTTATTGAATCATCAACGATATCAACGATAACCAACCCACCTTTTTTTAGCTTGCCAAAAAGAATTTGTTCCGCCAATGGTTGTTTTATTAGTGTATTTATTGTTCTATCCATCGGACGCGCCCCCATTTTATCATCATAACCTTTTTTTATTAATAATTTTTTAGCGGAATTAGAGACTTTAATCATTATGTTTTTTTGTTTTAATTGATTTTTTAATGCCTCTAAAAACTTATCAATTATTTTTAATATAATAGATATATTTAAAGATTTGAACAAGACAATTTTATCTAAGCGGTTGCGAAATTCTGGGTTGAATATCTTTTTAATTTCTAACAAACTGTCTGTTCTGTTATCTTGTTTGGTAAAACCAAAAGATCCTTTATCGAGAGTCCATGCCCCTGCATTAGATGTCATAATTAAAATTACATTCGTAAAATCACTTTTTCTACCGTTATTATCTGTTAATACTCCGTAATCCATGATTTGCAAAAGAATATTAAAAATATCAGGGTGGGCTTTTTCAATTTCATCCAACAGTAACACACTATGGGGATTTTTGTGAATCTCATCTGTCAAAAGACCGCCTTGATCAAAACCTACATAACCAGGCGGTGCACCGATAAGTCTGGATACCGTATGGCTTTGAGTATATTCAGACATATCAAAACGGATAAGATTGATATTCATTGTTGTAGCAAGTTGCTGACATAACTCTGTTTTACCAACTCCAGTAGGTCCTGCAAACAAAAAAGATCCGATAGGTTTTTCATCGGATGACAATCCACTTTTAGAGAGATTGATGGTGTCACATAAAGTATCAATTGCTTCATTTTGTCCAAATATATTTTGTCGTAGTTTTTTTGAGAGGTTTTTAAGGTTTGATAAATCATGAGAATTTATGCTTTGCTCTGGTATCTGAGTTATTTTAGATATGATATTTTCTATGAGGGTTTTATCAACTATTTTTTTTCTTTTATTTTTCGGTTGGGTTCGCAAATATGCTCCGGCTTCATCAATAACATCGATGGCTTTATCTGGTAAAAATCTCTCGTTAATATATCTTTTTGAAAGTATAACAGCAGAATTTATAGCATCATCGTTATATTTAATTTGGTGATGTTTTTCATAATAAGGGGCAACTCCTTTTAAGATCAATTTGCTATCTGCAATATTAGGCTCTTTGATGTCAATTTTTTGAAAGCGCCTTGATAAGGCATGTTCTTTTTCAAAAATACTGCGAAATTCTTTATAGGTTGTGGAGCCTATACAACGTAGCTCACCATTATTCAGTGCAGGTTTTAATAAATTAGCAGCATCCATCGAGCCATCTGAGGTGGCTCCTGCTCCAACAATAGTATGAATCTCATCAATGAAAAGAATAACACTTTGATCTTGTTTAATCTCATCTATTATTTGTTTTAACCTCTCTTCAAAATCTCCACGATATTTTGTGCCAGCTATTAACGCCCCTACATCAAGTGAAAAAATTACTTTATTTTTTAAAATATTGGGGACTTTTTTATCTGTTATGTGTTTGGCAAGACCCTCAGCAATAGCTGTTTTACCAACCCCTGATTCCCCCACTAATAAGGGGTTGTTTTTAGAACGCCTGCAAAGAATTTGAATAACTCTCTCTACCTCTTGTTTTCTGCCAATAAGTCTATCAATTTTTTTATCAATGGCTTTTTGGTTCAGATTTGTGGCAAAACTTTGCAATGCTGTTTTATCCTCTTTTTTCTTATTTTTGTCAATTTTCTCATAGGCTTCATCAAAATGTTCAAAATCATTATCTGTGCTGTCATCTAAATTATCAAAAGCATTATCAATCATATCGTCTAAAAATGCCAAATCATCGGCAATCTCATCCGTTATATCTGATTTAATATCAGATAAATTGTTTTGAAAATTATTTAAAATTCTATCGTTTGTTACTCCATATTTATGCAATAGGTATGCACTATAACATTCGTTCTCTTGTATTATGCTCAACAAAATATGTTTTGTTGTGGTTGTGTCAGTATTCTTGGTTAAATTGGTGGCACGTTGTAAAACTCTTTGTAATCCAATAGTAGGCACAACATCTATTTGATGAGATGAGCCGATAGTAGGTTCATAGTTATTTATATGCTCTGTTAATAAAACTATCAACATTTCTATGGTATTGTTTTCATAGATCTCAATAAAATTTTGCACAGATGTGTCGTTCAATAGGTGCAAGGTTAGATTCTCAATACTAGCAAATTCCAAAGACTTATTAACTGAAAATTTAAAAGTATTTTTTAAGATTGTTTCTAAATTGTTGCTATACATATTTTTTAATTTTTATTTTAAAGTTTTGCGAACTATACATTTTAGTGGATATTTTGCTTGTTTGCTGTAATGATTAACTAAGGCTGCTTTTGAGATAGCAATATCCTTGCCAAATGTTCCACAGATGCCCTCACCATCACTGTGAATTTTTAACATTATAATTTCTGCATCAGTCTGGTTCATATAAAAAACTTCCATCAAAAGCTGTGAGACAAAATCCATAGTTGTGGTATTATCGTTAATCAGCACAACATTATATAAAGACGGATGTTTGTAGTTTATTTCTATTCTATCTAAGGTTGCAGTATTGCCTTGTGGCTGTGGTTTTTTAGTACTCATATCAAATATTAGAAATTATATTTTTGCTAAATTCGCTGCAAGATACTCTGGTAATATTTTTATCTAAATTCGCAAAATCTGCGGTAAGAGTTTTTTGAGATATTGTCTCCTCCATGGCTTTTTCAATAAAACCTGCTGCTTTTTTAAAGTTTAAATAAAGCAACATCATCTGTGCGGATAAAATTATAGATCCAGGATTTACTATATTCTTACCTGCGATATCAGGGGCACTACCATGAGTTGCCTCAAAAATAGCACATTCTTTGCCAATGTTGGCTCCTGGTGCAATGCCAATTCCACCGACCTGGGCGGCAAGAGCATCCGATATATAATCACCATTTAAATTTAAGGTGGCAATTACACTATAATTTTGGGGGTTTAATAAAATTTGTTGTAAAAAATTATCAGCTATAACATCGTTGATAATAATTTTGTGCTGAGTTTTGGGGTTTATAATTTGATAACTACCACTATTTTTTATTTTTTTTGCTCCAAATTCATCCTGAGCTAATTGATGACCCCACTTTAAAAAAGCTCCTTCGGTAAATTTCATTATATTGCCTTTGTGCACTAAGGTTACTGATGGCAAATCATTATCTATCGCATATAAAATTGCCTGTCTAATTAAACGTGTGCTACCCTCATAAGAGACAGGTTTGATGCCAATCCCACAATTTTTATCAAATCGTATTGAATTTACATTCATTTTTTGTTGCAAAAAATCTATAATTTTTTTGGCATTATCGCTGTTTGCTTTGTATTCAATACCAGCATAGATATCTTCGGTATTTTCACGAAAAATAGTCATATTTGTTTTTTCAGGATTCTTTAAAACAGAGGGCACGCCCTTATAGTATTTAACAGGACGCACACAAGCAAATAGGTCTAATTTTTGTCGCATTGCTACATTTAAAGATGAAAAGCCACCACCTATGGGAGTTGTGAGTGGTCCTTTAATGGCTACCTTATATTTTTTTATTGCCTCAATAGTCTCTTGGGGTAGATAATTATTTTCTCCATATTTTTTGACTGCATTTTCACCTGCATACACCTCACACCAATGAATTTTTTTATGCCCTTGATAGGCCTTATTCATGGACTTGTCAACAACTTTTTTCATAACAGGAGTTATCTCTTCTCCTACTCCATCTCCTGTTATATATAAAACAACGGGATTGTCGTTTGGAACTAAGTTTCCGTTGTTGTCAAAATCAATAATTTTACCATTGTTTGGAAATTCAATTTTCATTATTTTTTTCTCCTTTTTTGTATCTTTTAGGTTTTGTTCGTATTTTTCGCCAAAGAGTCAAGAGTGGTCCTGATAAGGCATACAACAAAAAACAAAATAAAATAATCTTGGGAGGGTCAATTGTGGTAAGAGCAAAAACTAAGATAATCGCCAATAAAACCACAAAAGGCACAGTTTTAACCGACCCTAAGTCTTTAAAGCTATAATAGGGGAACGAGCTTACCATCAAACCTCCTAATGTTGCCGTTGTAATCAAAGCTAATATATCTAATTGTTGTCCTTTAAAGCCCAATTCTTCGCCTGACCACACCAATGCTACCAAAACCGCCGCCGCCGCAGGAGATGCCAAACCTTGAAAAAATTTTTTATCAATAACTCCTACTTTTACATTAAATCTTGCCAACCGCAAAGCTGCACAGGCGGTATATAAAAAAGCCACCACCCAACCAATATTTCCCATCCCAGTTAATGCCCACTTATAAACTACCAAAGATGGAGCTATACCGAAGCTTACCATATCCGATAGGCTATCAAATTCTGCTCCAAAATCACTTTGAGTGTTGGTAAGTCTGGCCACCCGACCATCCAAACCATCAAAAATCATTGCCACTAAGATAGCAATAGCAGCTGATGAAAAGTGATTATCCATAGCCAAAATAATGGCATAAAAACCTGCGAACAATGCCGTGGTGGTCAATATATTTGGCAAAAGATATATTCCCTTTTTAAATTTTTTGCTGTTGTTTTTATTAAGTTTCATTTCATAAGTCTCTTTTATGATAATTTGCCACCAAGATTAGCAATTTTTCTCAAGGCTTTAATGTTTCTCCCCATATTTTTGTTGGTAATAATGCTATCGTCAGGTATTAAAATTCGCACACTTTTTAAAAAAATAAAAAATCCAATATACTGCCCTGATCCTACTCTATAACCTGGTTGAATAATAAGTTTGCATAAACCTAACATAGCACCCATCAAAAAAACTTCCACTTTACCGCCCTCATCAGTTATAATTTGAATTGATAATTTTACTCTATTTTGGTTTGAAAATTGTTTTATTTTTAAAATTTTACCCTCGATAGGAGAAAAAATAGCAATTTTATGAAACCATTTATGGTTAATATTCAAAGCAATAGCAGGTTGCATGCTGTGAGAATATAAGCCGGTTCCTCGTTTTTCTACCACACCATTGATGGGACTTATAATAGATAATGGGTCAATAATTTTTTGTGATTTTTCATAACGAAAAAACCACATTAAAATTACTAATACCAACCAAAGCCACCAGAGATAACCTATGCCATTAACAATAGAATTAATAAACAACAGCAAAGTAAGTCCAATTAAAGTCATTTTAAATTGTGGAATAATTCTATAATTCATACTAATGATTTTCGGTTAAGTATGACAAATCTGCAATTTTTTTAAATTGTTGATAAAGATTATGAAGAAGCAACAAACGGTTATTTTTTTGTTGAGGGTTGTCGCAGTTTACCATGACATCTTCAAAAAAATCATCAACAGTAGGTTTTAATTTGCTAAGGATTTTTAATATTTTTTTATAATCTGGTTTTGTTGTTTTTAACAATGGTTCTATTTTTGTTTTACTGAGACTGAGCTCTTTAAAAAGGTTTATCTCGGCATTCTCTTGCAATAAGGACTCATCAATTTGAGATTTTATATCAATCTTTGATTTTTTGAGAATATTTTTAGCTCTTTTGTTGGAGTTTGATAATTGCTTGGCATCTTCGGTTTTAGAAAAATCTTGCAATGCTATTATTTTATGATGAAGGTTTAAAATATTATTTTCATTGCTGCTTAAAACTGCGGTAAATAAGTTATTAAAACCCAGACTATTTAGATAATTTTTTAATCTCTCATAGAAAAAATGACTGATTTTATCCGTTGTTTTGTTGTCTGTTTTGTTATGATTATCACAAGCAAAATTTATTAAATCAATAAGGTTTAAATTTAATTCTTTTTCAATTATAATCCTGATAATTCCTAAGGTGGCACGTCTCAAAGCAAACGGATCTTTGTCGCCTGTGGGTGACAAACCTATTTTAAAAATTCCACAGATCGTATCTATTTTATCGGCGATGGATAAAATTGCCCCTTCATAACTTTCAGGGATTTTATCGGTGGCAAATGCCGGTTGATATGATTCGGCAATAGCATTTGTTATATTTTTATTATAACCGTTATCTATCGCATAATATTTTCCCATAATGCCTTGTAATGATGGGAACTCTACAACCATATCTGTAATTAAATCACACTTTGAAAGTCTCGCTGCGACAAGAACATCATCGCTATTTTTAAAAGATAATTTTTCACTAAGATATTCACATATTTTTTCAATTCTTGTGGTTTTATCATATAAGCTGCCAAGTTTTTGTTGAAAAACTACTTTTTTTAATTGAGGTAATCTGTCAATAAGAGCAGTTTTTTGATCCTGTTGCCAAAAAAAGCGAGCGTCTTCTAATCTTGGTAAAATAACTCGCTCATTGCCGCTTATTATGCTTTGTGGATTTTTACTTTTTATATTAGCTATGGTTATAAATTTGTTGATTAGTTGGTTTCTATCGTTTACAAGAGCAAAATATTTTTGATTTTTTTGCATCGTGGTAATTAAAACCTCAGATGGGATTTTTAAAAATTCTGCAGGAAACGATCCTACTATTATTTGTGGATATTCATTTAAAGCGGTAATCTCATCCAATAAATCATCATCAAAAAGGGCAGTAGATTTTAATTTTAAAGATTCTTTTTTAACCATATCTTTAATATGATCTCTTCGTTTATTAAAGTCTGCATAAACACAAGCATCCATTAAAACATCTTCATAATTAACAGGGTTTTTGATTTTAATTGGTTGTGGGTGATGAAACCTGTGTCCGTATGTTATGTTATCAGAGCTAATATCAAAAAAATTAGTGTTGATAACATTTGAACCAAACATTAAAACAATCCAATGCACAGGGCGGACAAATTCAGCCTTGCCGTCTCCCCAGCGCATAAGTTTAGCGATAGGCAGTTGTTTGATTGATTTTTGTAAAATACCAGAGATTAAATCAGTGGTTTTTTGCCCCTCTTTGTTGCCTTTGAAAAAAAGATACTCACCTTTATCGGTTTTCATCCAACTCAAATCAGTCCATTCAACTTGACAAGAGGAGGCAAATCCCAAAGCTGCTTTTGATGGTTTTTGTTGATCTTTGTCCTCAAAACAAGCATTTTTATGCGGACCTTTTCTCTCTATATCAACAGCTGGTTGGGTTGCAGGTAATTGTTTGATTAAAATCGCAATTCTGCGAGGAGTGGCAAAATATTGATAATTTTCAGCCTGCAAACCGCTCTCATCTAATTGTTTCCGGGTGTTTTGCAACAAAGATTCTCCGAGTTTTTTTAAAGACTTTGGCGGCAATTCTTCTGTTCCTATTTCAAATAATAAATTTTCTTTAATCATCATTTGTCACCCTCACTAATATCTTGAATTTGTTGGGTTTTATAATATGTTTGGGCGATGGCTTTGGAGGTTGTTCGTAGTTTTAAAATATAAGCCTGTCGCTCGGTGGCAGATATTGCCCGGCGAGCATCTAATAAATTAAAAGTATGCGAGGCAGAGAGCAACATTTCATAAGCTGGAATACTAAGATTTTTTTGAACCAATACTAATGCTTGTTTTTGAAACTCAGCAAATTCTTTAAACAAAACATCAATATCAGCCATTTCAAAATTATAAACAGACTGCTCGTATTCATTTTGCAAAAAAATATCACCATAGGTTGTATCATTTGAATATTTTAAATCATACACAGATGAGACATTTTGCATGGACATCGCAATTCTCTCTAATCCGTAGGTTATCTCTCCTGATATAGGCACGCAACTCAAACCGCCAACCTGTTGAAAATAAGTAAATTGAGTCACCTCCATCCCATTTAACCACACCTCCCATCCAAGCCCCCAAGCACCAAGCGAGGGAGATTCCCAGTTGTCTTCAACAAAACGAATATCATGTTCCAAAACATCAAAACCCAAATTTATAAGTGAGTCAATATATAGTTGTTGAATGTTAGCAGGGGAGGGCTTTAATAAAACTTGAAATTGATAATAGTGTTGCAGGCGATTAGGGTTTTTGCCATATCTGCCATCGGTCGGACGCCTGGACGGTTGCACATAAGCACATTTAAAAGGTTGAGATCCGATAGATTTTAAAAAAGTAGCCGGATGAAAAGTGCCAGCCCCCATAGGTTTGTCATAGGGTTGCATCAAAACACAGCCATGTTTTTGCCAAAAATCTTGCAAGTTCAAAATCATCCCCTGCAAAGTTTGGAGATTATATTTGTTGTTATTTGCCACAATAAAAATTAAAAATTAAAACGATAATTATACATTTTTTATTTTTTTATTTCAGAGTGTTTTTTTATCAACCATTGTTAAGGCAGATTTTTAACAATTTCCCTATCGGAGGTGGGACTTTTGGAGTTGCCTACGGCGATGTCCCACTCTTGCAACTTGTTCCCCAATTGAAAGTGGGACTTTAGTCCCGCCCTTGCAACTTGTTGCAATATATACAATAAAAACGGCAATTTGAAACTTGCAAAAAACATGGCTTTTTATCTCGCAATTGTTTAAGTATGCATTACCATCGTGGACGATGGGAACGAGCCAATAGCGGCAAATAATTCAAAGCATTTATTTCCCTCCTGAACCATGACAATACTTACAATCTCGTTCGCCACAACCATTACAATCGGAACAATCAACCTTGCCACAACCATTACAATCGGAACAATCAATCGTGTCAAAACCATTGCAATCTGGACAGCTAACCTCACCAGAGCCATCGCAATCTGGACAAGTGCTATCATGTTTGTCGCAACAATCAATCTCACCAGAACCATTGCAATTTTGACAATCAACATTGCCACAATAACACTCAGAGCAATTTTCTTTTCCAGAACCTTCACAACCAGCACATTCTACTTTTCCATCACCATAGCACCAAGAGCAATTTTCTTTTCCAGAACCTTCACAATATGGACAACTTTCAGACACTGCACCTCCTTATATAATAATTTTGATTGAAATTAATTCCAATTTTTTAGCAACTCCAACCGACCGATACAATAACACAAACAAAAATATATTTGCATTGTTTTTTAATCAGAGGCTCCTTAAACCACACCTTGATCCAACATTGCATCAGCGATTTTTAAAAAACCTGCAATATTAGCACCATTGGCATAATCATCAGGAGTGCCATATTTTTTTGCTGTTTCTATGCAAGTTGTATGAATATTTTTCATAATTTCTTGTAATTTTTTATCTACCTCTTCTGACTCCCAATAAATTCTGCCACTATTTTGGCTCATCTCAAGTCCTGATACTGCTACACCACCTGCATTGGCAGCTTTACTCGGACCATAGAGGATTTTTTCTGCTTTGAATATATCAACACCTGCTGCAACAGTTGGCATATTAGCACCTTCACATACAAGATAGATGCCGTTTTTAATCAAATTGTTTGCATCTTTTTCATTTATTTCATTTTGGGTGGCACAAGGATATGCACAATCTGCTTTATTGTCCCAGATGGGGTTATTTGTTGCAGAATTATCAACAGGGGTATAAATTGCACTTTTATATTTATCCGTATATTCTTTTATTCTGCCACGGCGATTATTTTTTAAATCTTTGACAAATAATAGTTTTTCTCTGGTAATTCCTGCCTCATCAAGTATGAATCCACTTGAATCAGAAAGAGTGATAGGTTTGCCACCAAGGTCTAAA
This sequence comes from Gammaproteobacteria bacterium, assembly GCA_003645455.1. GTDB lineage: Bacteria > Pseudomonadota > Gammaproteobacteria > QNFE01 > QNFE01 > QNFE01. The sequence continues at coordinate 23,977 of QNFE01000019.1, forward strand.
ATCTTTTCAGCCACATGTTGCGCTACATTGCCACTACCTGAGATTAAACATTTTTTGCCACCAAGTGTTTTGTTTTTTGTTTTTAACATTTCTGCTGCAAAATAAACAACCCCATAACCGGTTGCCTGTGGGCGAACTTGTGAACCTCCCCATCCGGCTCCTTTACCTGTCAATACCCCTACAAATTCATTTTTAATTTTTTTATATTGTCCAAAAAGATAACCAATTTCACGACCTCCCACTCCTATGTCTCCTGCAGGAATATCTGTAAACTGTCCGATATGATGTTGCAACTCATTCATAAAACTGTGACAAAACCTCATAACTTCATTATCAGTTTTGCCTTTTGGATTAAAATCAGAGCCACCCTTGCCACCGCCTAATGGCAGAGTTGTAAGAGCGTTTTTAAAAACCTGTTCAAATGCTAAAAATTTTAAAACACCAAGATTTACAGACGGATGAAATCTCAACCCTCCTTTGTATGGGCCGATTGCACTATTCATCTGCACTCTAAAACCACGATTAACCTGCACCTCGCCTTTATCATCTATCCAAGGGACGCGAAACATAATAACTCGTTCAGGCTCCACAATTCTTTCTAAAATTTTTGCAGATATGTATCGGGGGTTTTTGCTTAGCACAATATCTAATGAATTTGCAACCTCTTCAACTGCTTGAACAAACTCAGGTTCTGCTTGATTTTTTTCTTTAACTTGCTCCATTAAAGAGTCGACAAAATTACTCATTTTAAACTCCTGAATTAAAAAAATAGGTTAAAAGTGCCTGCCCCCTATATAATCCTCTGATTAACTACTAACAAGGGGACATGTCCCCTTGCTATAACTGCATTTGTTGTTTGTTTTTTGCAGATAATCAGAGCTTCCTATGGGTTTGTCATATTGTTGCATCAAAACACAGCCATGTTTTTGCCAAAGGTCTCTTACTATGTTTCTTTTTGATAGCTGACCAAATCTACCTTAGCGGCTTGATTACGCAGAGGGATTAATTCTTGATATGCATCCGATAAAAACCAATTATTTAATGCTTCAACATTAGGAAAATTTATAATTACATTATCTGTGTGTCTATGTTCTCCTCCAAGAACTTCCAACTTTTTACCTCGTAAAATAAGTTCACCATCCCAAGGAATTAGTGTATCGGAAACTTTGCTTTTATATTCTAACCATTTGGTGTTGTCTAAAATCGTAATATTTCCAATTACATATGCCATTATCCTATCTCCGTAAATTAAATTTTAACAATTCTAACCGAATGTTATAACAACACAAACATTTTTTTTATTCATATTGTTTTTGTGTTCGTATCAATAAAATTAAAGCGTAAAACCAGCCTGCTGCAAAACTTGATTATTAAGCATTGTATCTTGGTTTATTTTTTACAACTGATTTGACAAACTTGCCAAAACTTCTATCTTCCTTTCTTTTTTCTAAATATGACATTTGATTAAATTCGCTCTCTCTTTTTATTTTTAAATAATTTTGATAACGTTTTTGGGATAATTCCCCTGTATTTATCGCAGATAAAATCGCACAACTTTTTTCATTAGTATGCGAGCAATTTGAAAATTTGCAGTTTTGTGATAGGTTTATTATATCAACAAAAGTCTCATCCAAACCATCGTCTGTTGATATATTGCCAAGCTCTCGTATGCCGGGGGTGTCAATTATCATCGCTCCGCAATCAATATAGGTTAATTGGCGAGAGGTGGTTGTGTGCCTGCCCTTGTTTTGGATTTTGCTAACCGTTTTGGTGGCAAATTTATCTTGCCCTATGATGTTATTTAGCAAAGTTGTTTTGCCGACACCAGATGAGCCCAACAGACAATAGGTCCGCTCTTTTTTTAATAAACCAACAATGGATTTGATGCTGGACTGATTTGAATTACTAAATTCAATTATTATTTTGTCAGGTGTTATATTTAAAACTTTTTGTTTGAATTTTTGAACCTCATCAGGGTTTATTAGATCAGATTTGCTAAGCAAAATAATAGGTTTGATGCCAGACTCATTAACAATAACAAGATATCGCTCTAATCTTCGTAGGTTAAAATTATCATCCAAAGACTGGATTATAAAAGCTGCATCAATATTAGTTGCCATCAGTTGAATGTTGATATTTTTGCCTGCGGATTTTCTTTTAAGAGTTGTTTTTCTTGGCAAAACACCATATATAACCGCATGAGTATCATCGTCATAAAAATCAGCATACACAAAATCACCTGTCGTAGGCAAATCACATTCGCTTGCAACACTATAACGAAGATTGCCAGATAATTCAGCAAATATATCAACACCTTCACCATTTGACAACATATAACTATCCTTATGCACCGCAACCACTCGTGCTATACTATGATTATCAGTTTTTTCATCATCAAGACGACTTTTAAACCAATGACTAAATCCTATATTTTTGAGGCTTTTTGGCATTTTGTTTTTTTATGCAACCTTATTCCAAATTTCTTTTTTTACATCGTCCCAGTCTTCAAAAACATCATTGCCATTTACAATTTGTTTTTCTCTTTTATCTAATAATTCTTTATGCCACAAAGGAGATTTGTAGTTTTCAGGTTCTTTGCAAATGTTGCTCCATAAAATTTCCATAGTTGAAAATTTATCCTTTATTATCACGTTCAAAACCTATCTGCCAAAAATACATATCTACTAATTTCATCGTAGGGTAATTTGCAACACTATTTATGCTAATAAAATCTTGTGCTTTTTTAAATTGTTCGTAATGTTTTTGATAGAATTTTGCAACTGATAACAAGTTTTTTGTGCTTATCTTGGAATATTGAATATTTGATTTTCTTATACCGTCTATAAAATAACGGTCATATGCTGGGATGCAACCTAATGTGCCAAGCATTATTTTTGTAACCAATGTGTCGGTAACATTAACTGTTTTACTTTTTCCATTAACTTCGCTGATATTATCGTGATACCAGTTTTTTACCCAGTCGGATAAACCTATAATTCTGTTGCATTTTTCATCAGTAATAGATAAAAAGTCTATATCTTGCAAGTCCTTGTGTTTCGCCAGTTCTTTTACAACTTCTTTATGGATTTTATAATCTTTCCATAATAAAAAACTAGAACCACGATACATCCCCCAACTTGCCAGATAAAATGCTAAATGTAGTGAGGCAACATCAATGTCTATGTTGTTGTTCGAAAAATAATGATAGCAGTGTTCCCATGATTTGTATCTATGATTTTCATTTTCAATAAGAGTGCAGTAAAAGGAAGTTACGGTTTTGTATATACTGCTATCAATTTTTAATAATGCTAAATCTTGAATGTCATCATCAATTAACATGTCTTTGTGACATAAAAAATCATTTTTCTTGCCATGTTCATCAATATAATAAAGTTCATTGCTCATTTTTTTTGTTTAATATTTTAACTCAGTTTGTGCATTGGAAGTATGCTGGGATGATTTGTTGTGCGTTTTTTGTGTTAAGTATGTAAAAGACTTGTTATGTTGTTTTAAAAATTCTGATTCCTCTTGCCAAGACAAGTTTTTGATTTCTAAATCAACCTTATTTCTTATTTCTCTCATCATTTTGACTGCATTAATTTTCATGTTTTATAACCTCGTCTGGTTTTCTAATTTAATATTGACAGAGCTGTAACCATAGATTTTGGATAAGTTCTTTTTTCAAGTGGCAAATTATAATATAAACTGAAAATAAAAATATTGAATTTTTTTGAAGCTTATGCATGTCATACAAATTCATTCAATTTTTTCATCCAACAACAAAAAAATCCGTCATAACGAGGCGGACGGATAGAGCGATGCAAGACAAATAATAATCCGCCGTGGTTATCTCTTTGGGTTTCCGTATATTCTGATGAGATTGCTTTGCTTCGCTCGCAATGAAAGGGTATTTTTAAGTGCGGTATTCGGCGTTTATTTTTATGTAATCATAGGATAAATCACAACTGAAAATTGTGCAGGTTTTGGTGCCATTTTGTAGATCTATGTTGATGGTTATTGCTTTTTGTTGCATAATTTTTTCACCTTTTTTTTCGGTGTAGTTGGGGCTTAACTCGCCGTTTATGATTAGTTCTTGATTATCTAAAAAAATATTTGTTTTGTCGATTTCTAAGTTATCTATTTTAGCATTACCTACCGCCGATAGGATTCTGCCCCAGTTGGCATCACTGGCAAAAAACGCTGTTTTTACCAAAGATGATTTTGCCACCGATCTGGCGACTATATCGGCATCTTGGGTTGTTTTGGCATTTTTGACATTGATAGTGATAAATTTTGTTGCGCCCTCGCCATCATAGATTATTTTTTTGGCAAGCTCGATAAATGAGTTATTAAATTGAGATAAAAATTCTTTGTTTTCTAAATCGTCTGTGTTGATTGTATTTTCTTTATTGCCAGTGCAGACCAAGATACAGGCATCATTGGTTGAGGTATCGCCATCTACGGTTATTTTATTAAACGATAAATTAACGGCATTTTTTAATAAAATTTGCAGGTCATTATGTTGAATATCGGCATCAATAAAAACATAGGCGAGCATCGTTGCCATATTCGGTTCAATCATGCCAGAGCCTTTACAAAATCCCCATATTTTTATCTTTTTGTTATTATATTCTATCGTGTTTTGAATAATTTTGGTCGTTGTGTCGGTGGTTAAAATTGCCTCTGCTACATCTTTGAGATTACTTTGATCTAATTTTTGAATTAAATCTGGGAGGGCTTTGGTCATCTTTTGAATGGGTAGTTTTTGTCCTATGACCCCTGTTGAAAAGGGTAGGATTTCTGTTGTTTTGCAACCTGTTATTTTGGCTAATTTTTCACAACTATCGATTGCATCTTTTATGCCTTGTATTCCTGTGCCTGCGTTCGCATTGCCTGAATTTATCAATAAAAATTTTGGATTTTGTTTTTTTATATGTTCTTTTGCGACAACAACAGGGGCTGCACAAAATTTATTTAAAGTCCAGGCCCCCACGCATTTGCTGTTGAGTGGTAATTTGATTAAAGATAAATCTAATTTGTTGTTTTTTTTGATGCCTGAATTTATGGCAGAGTATTGAATTTGAGATGTCATAATTTTTATTTTCCGATACAAAAGTTTGCGAATATATCCCCCAGTAAATCATCTGGTTTTATTTTGCCTGTGATTTTTGAGAGGGCGTTTTGTGCTGTGGTTAAATCATCCGCTGATAGTTCTGGATAGTCATTTTCATCAAGTCTTGCTTTGGCAAGTTTCAGATAATTTTTTGCCTCCGTGATGTTATTTATATGGCGAGATTTTGCCATAAATGCACCTTCATGTTCTCTAAAACCTGCGGATTTTTTAAGGTGATTTTTTAAGATTTCTAAACCTATTTTATGTTTAGCAGATAGATAAATGAAAGTATTTTTATTGTTGTTATTATCTTTTTTTATACAGGCTTTGTCGCCGCTTAAATCAATTTTATTAATGATAATATCAACTGGAATATTTGTTGGTAATTTTTTGATTATTTTTTTAATCGTGTTTTGTTGTTTTTTGTCGCTATCATTACCATCGACGATTAAAAGAATCCTATCGGCTTTTTTATACTCTGCCAAAGCATAAGATATGCCAATTTTTTCAATCTCATCATAACTTTTACGAATCCCTGCGGTATCGATGATATTTATCGGCATTGAATCTAATAAAATGGTTTTGCTGATGACATCTCGTGTTGTGCCTGCTATGTCTGATACTATTACGCTGTTCCTTTGCAACAGAGCATTTAATAGGCTTGATTTGCCAGAGTTAGGCGCTCCTGCCAAAGCGATTGTAATGCCGTGTTTTAATAACTCGCCTTGTTTGGTGCTTTTTAAAATTGAATTAAAAATATCTAATATTTGATTAAAAGATTTTTGAAGATTTTTATCGGTTTTAAAGTTTATTTCTTCATCGGGAAAGTCCATTGATGCCTCAATATATACTCTTAAATTATTTAATCTATCTTGGAGTTTGTTGATTTGTTTAGAAAACTCTCCTTGTAATGATGAAACCGCAGCTCTGGCGGCTTGCTCGGAGTTAGCATGAATCATATCCATTACAGATTCTGCTTGGAGTAAATCCATCTTATCGTTGAGAAAAGCCCGCGAGGTAAATTCCCCTGGGTTTGATAGGCGAACACCATCAAAAGATAAAACAAGTTTTAAAATTTGATCTAAAATTATAGGGCCGCCGTGGGCTTGAATCTCTAAAACATCTTCGCCGGTATAGGAGTGAGGGGCAGGATAGTAGATAATAATGGCATTATCAATGAGTTCATTTTTAATTTTTACAGGTAGGTAGTGGGCGTAGCGAGATTTTAATTTGGTCGTGAATAATTTTTTACAGATAGCTTGCACTTCATCACCTGAGACTCGCACAATACCAACTCCACCAAAACCCTGCGGAGTGGCAATTGCTGTTATTGTGTCATTATCCATTTATAGAAAAACATAATTTTTTTGATAGGTTTTTACTTAGTGTTTAAAATGCCACGTGTTATATAATATTGTTGGGCGATGGAAATTACATTATTCATCAACCAATATAAAACCAAACCTGCTGGGAAAAAAGCAAAGAAAACTGTAAAAACAAATGGTAGTGCCATAAATAATTTTTGTTGCATTGGGTCTGCGGGTGCTGGGTTTAGTTTTTGTTGTAAAAACATTGTAATTCCCATCGTAATAGGTAGCACAAAATAGGGGTCTTTGGCAGAAAGATCAGTTATCCACAACATAAAAGGCGCTTGACGAAGCTCGACGGTTTCTAATAATACCCAATATAAAGCGATAAAAACAGGAATTTGGGCGACAACAGGCAAGCAACCACCAAGCGGATTCACTTTTTCTTTTTTAAATAATTCCATTTGGGCGACTCCCATTTTTTGCTTATCATCTCCATATCTATTTTTTAGGGATTGAATTTTAGGAGCTAATTTTTTCATCTTTGCCATTGATCTATATGATGTGGCAGATAATTTATAAAGTAATAATTTTATAAGGATTGTAATTAGCACAATTGACCAACCCCAGTTGCCGACAAAACTATGAATTTTATCTAACACCCAAAAAATAGGGTCAGCAATAATGGTTAAAATTCCATAATCAACAGTTAGTTTTAAATCTTTTACCGGAGCCTGTTCTAATCTTTTTTGAATCTTGGGTCCGGCATATAAAGTTGATTTTAAAGTTTTTGCTGTGTTTGCAGGGATAACATATGATTGAGATATTTTGCCCAAGATATAACGAGGATTATTATTGTTAATTGTTTTGGTGTAATAGGTGTTAGTCTCGTCCTCCACAGGCAACCAAGCTGCCAGAAAATAATGTTCGATCATCGCTAACCAGCCGTCTTTATTGGTTTGGTTTTGGTTAGATGAAAACTCATCAAAATCTACTTTTTGATATTTATCATTGGCATTGTATAAAACACCACCAGTATAGGTGTATAAAAATCCTGATTGTTTGTCTTCGTTTAGGACTCTTTGCAGTTGATGATATTGACTGACATTAAAAGGTTTGTTGGTGTTATTTTTAATTGTGTGATGAGATTCAATTTGATAAGAATCTTTTTTAAAGACATAGGTTTTTACAACTTCAATCCCATTTTTTTGCCATTTGAGAGGGACTGATATAGTGTCTTGATTGTCTTGTAATATGTATGAGTTGTTGTCTGTTTGATATTGTTCGGTGTGAGCGGGGGCAGGCAAATCTTTTGATGCGGAGCTAAGACCTGATTGAGCGATAAAGAAATTTATAGGATCGGTTGTCATAAGTTTTAAAACATTATTTTTGTCTTTGACTGTGACTGGATATTTTTTTAATTTAATCTCTTGGATTGTGCCACCTACAGGCGAGATACTAACTTCAAAAAGATCGGTTAACACTTTAATGTTATTGCTATTATCAACGGCATTATTATTGATGTTTTTTGGTAAATCATTATTTTGCTGTGAGTTGGCAGATGTAGGTTGCGGTGCGGTGGGAATATTGCCATCTGATGTGTTGCCCGCTGTGGCAGGATTATTATTAGGTTGTTGCGTATTTTGAACCGATGAGTTTTGGCTTGTTTGCGGTTGAGTAGGGCTGTTATAGTCAAATTGCCACTGTTGCCACAGAACAAGTGAGATTAAACCCAAAGCTGCATATAAAAAAAGTCGTTGATTATCCATAGTATTTATATTGAAAGAAGACCTAAATAACTTCCCAAATCGGAAGTGGGACTTTAGTCCCGCCCATAATTCCCTTAATCAGAGGCTTCTTAGGGAACATTATCAATTCCACCTTGATGAAAAGGATGACATTTAAAAATTCGTTTAATTGCCAAAAACAAGCCTTTGATAGCCCCATATTTTTCAATTGCCTGCATCGAGTAATCAGAGCAGGTTGGTATAAAGCGACAATTAGAGCCGAGTAGTGGGCTAATAAGAGCGCGATATATTTTTATAAAAAAAATTAAAATCAAACCAGGGGCTTGGAATATTTTTGTCGCAATTTTTGCCATAGTTGCTCCACATCGTCTCGCATTTGTTTTTTATTATTTTTTGTTCTCGCTTTTTGTGCCAAAAAAACAATATCAAAATTAGGTAATGTTTCAACATTGTGGATAAAGCTCTCACAGATGATTCTTTTGATAAGATTTCTATCCGTGGCTTTTTTGATGTTTTTTTTAGCAATGGCAAAGCCGAGCCTTGCAGTTTTGCAGTTATTTTTAACAACTAACATAACAAATTGTGAGTTAAAAAAACTTTTATTTTTGCTACGGTCAAAACACAGGCTGTAATCGCTTGCATTTTTTAATTTAAATCTTTTGTTGAGCCCCAATTTTTATTTTATGCACTTAGGACTTTGCGACCCTTAGCCCTGCGAGCACGGATAACGGCTCTGCCACCTTTTGTTGCCATTCTTGCACGAAAACCGTGGGTTCTTTTGCATTTTAAGTTGCTCGGTTGAAAAGTTCTTTTCATGGTGTTTTGTTATCAATAAAAAAACGGTATATTATACTGTGGTAGTTTGTTATAAATCAAGTGTTATTTTTTATTTTTTCTGTTTTACCAATCACAATAGGTTATTAAGGTCTTTTTTGAGAAAGGCACAGCGGAGAAATTGCTTGAATTATGCAAAGGTCTCTTTATAGTTTAGATTTACGAACAAAACTCTTCATCAAACTGTTTGGCAATGAATATTTTAATAACATGGCGGATCCCCATCATAAGTGCAACACTCCAATAGGTTAAAAGGATATAATAAATCACTTTTTAACCTATCAAAATTAAGGAGTGATTATATGAAACAATATATCCAGTTAACCTGTGAGGA
>QNFE01000020.1 GCA_003645455.1 Gammaproteobacteria bacterium
CCGTCATTGCGAGGAACGAAGCAATCTCTCTGGGGGAACGACAACAAACCAAGAGACTGCCACATTTCGCCAAGCTCGTTCGCAGTGACGAAAACCCCCGTCATTGCGAGGAACGAAGCAATCTCTCTGGGGGAACGACAACAAACCAAGAGACTGCCACATTTCGCCAAGCTCGTTCGCAGTGACGGTTTTTTTTGGCTCACTCGTTATGACGGGATTTTTTAAAACCTAACACATCACTCATATCATATAAATCAGGTTTTTTATCAGCAAGCCAGAGCGCCGATTTTATGGCACCACGGGCAAAAGTAGCACGAGACGAGGCTTTGTGAGTTATCTCAACTCGCTCACCTGCGGTGGCAAAAAGAACGGTATGTTCGCCCACGACATCAGCGGCTCTTATGGTAGCAAAACCTATCTTGCCAGCAGGGCGAGCACCGATATTGCCAACCCTATCATAGATGGCATTTTTATCAAGATCAATTTTTAACTCATCAGCGATAACTTCGCCCATTTTCAAAGCAGTGCCTGAGGGGGCATCCACTTTATTACGATGATGGGTTTCGATAATTTCTATATCATAATCAGGTTGCAGGAACTTTGCCGCTTGTTTTAATAGCTCTAAGGTAACATTAACCCCAACACTCATATTAGGAGCAAAAACAATAGGGATATATTTGCTATATTCTCTTATTTGTTGTTTTTGTTTTTCATTAAAACCTGTCGTGCCAATTACGACCGCTTTGTTGTTGTTTTTTGCAATTTCTAAGATATTCATTGTGCCATCACATCTGGTAAAATCAATAATAACATCAAATTTATCAACCTGTGATAAAGGATTATCACTAATAATTAAATCGTTAAATTTTTTACCAATTTGGGGGTGGTTTTTATTTTCAAAAACTGCCGTGATTATAGTGTCTTTATTATCACAGGCTTCGTTAAAAATCATTTGCCCCATTTTACCAGTTATGCCGTTGATTGCTATGTTCATTTTTATTGTTTTAAGGATTCAAAAAAGTTTTTTATACCGTCTGTCCAGCTGCTTTCCTGGGGACAATTTTTTGATCCTGTTGCTGTGAGGGTGTCCCCCAGATCTTGTAATAATTTTTTCTGTTTGTTGTCTAATTTAACCGGAGTCTCCACTATTATCCGACATAATAAATCGCCTTTGCTACCACCACGAGCAGGAGTTATGCCACGAGCTTTCAAACGGAACACTTTCATAGATTGAGTGCCGGCTGGAATTTTTAAATTTACTCGTCCTTTAAGGGTTGGCACGGCTATTTGGCCACCAAGAGATGCAATGGCAATATTAATCGGCACATCACAGATTAAGTTTGCACCATCACGATCAAATATTTTATGGTCTTCGACAACTGTTTGCACAAATAAATCTCCGGCAGGTCCGCCATTTGCTCCTGCTTGTCCTTTACCTGCAAGACGAATCTTATCGCCGGTATCAACTCCTGGTGGAATTTTAACCGATAAGGTGGAATCAGATGTAGTGTTACCATTGCCGTGACATTTATGGCATTTTTCTTTGATTATTTTGCCACGACCTTGACAATGGGGGCAGGTTTGTTGCACGGAGAAAAAACCCTGTTGAATTTGCACCTGCCCTTGTCCGTGGCAAGTTGTGCAATTTACAGGAGATGTGCCTTTTTTCGCACCACTGCCGTTACACTCTGTACACTTTGAACTGACAGGGATTTTTATTTTTGCACTGTAACCGAACACTGCCTGCTCTAAGGTCATTTGCAGGTTATATTGCATATCAGAGCCACGATGGGCACGGTTGCCACCTGCACCGCCTCTTCTGCCACCGCCGAAAATATCGCCGAAAATATCATCCATATTAAAGCCAAATCCACCTGCACCACCTGCACCTTGGGCGGATGGGTCTACCCCTGCATGGCCAAATTGATCGTAGGCTGTGCGTTTTTTAGGGTCTTTTAAGATAGCATAGGCTTCTTGGACTTCTTTGAATTTTGACTCTGCGTCTTTATTATCGGGGTTTTTATCTGGATGATATTTCATCGCCTGCCTGCGATAAGATTTTTTTAAATCAGCATCGCTTGCATTTTTTTCAACCCCGAGGACTTGATAATAATCTTTTTTTGCCATATGATTTTATTTTTTATCGTCTTTTTTGTCGTCTTGATCGTCTTGAACTTCTTCAAATTCGGCATCAACAACATCATCATCCTGGGTTTTATTATCGCTTTCTCCACCATCGGTAGCCCCTGAGTTTTGTGGGTTATTAGCCTCGGCGGCTTTGCTGGCAAGTTGTCCTGATTTTTCAGATAAAGAATTGGTTTTTTTGGTAATTTGATCAGTATCATCTGTTTTTATTGCCTCTTTTAAGGACTCTATATCAGATTCAATATCTTTTTTCTCATCATCACTTACTTTATCGCCTAAATCTTTGATGGCTTTTTCTGTGGAAGCTATTAGTGCATCGCCTTGATTGCGAGCCGTTATCAACTCTTTTAATTTTTTATCATCATCGGCATGAATCTCGGCATCCTTGACCATTTTTGCGACCTCTTCATCTGATAAACCTGAGGAGGCTTTAATTACGATAGATTGTTCTTTGCCTGTGGCTTTGTCTTTGGCAGTAACATTCAAGATACCGTTGGCATCAATATCAAAATTTACTTCAATTTGAGGTGTGCCACGAGGTGCAGGTGGAATATCTTTGAGATCAAACTGTCCCAGTGAATTATTAGCCGTGGCTAACTCTCTCTCACCTTGTAGGACATGAACCGTAACTCCGGTTTGATTATCATCCGCTGTTGAAAATGTTTGGTTTGCCTTAGTTGGAATAGTTGTGTTTTTTTCAATTAGTTTTGTCATAACACCACCTAAGGTTTCAATCCCCAAAGATAATGGAGTGACATCTAATAATAAAACATCAGTAATATCGCCGCCGAGCACTCCACCTTGAATTGCAGCTCCCATAGCAACGGCTTCATCAGGATTAATATCTTTGCGAGGCTCTTTGCCAAAAAATTCGGTTACCTTTTTTTGCACTAACGGCATCCTCGTTTGTCCACCGACTAAAATTACATCGGTAATATCACTTTTTGATAGTTTGGCGTCATCCAAAGCAATCTGGCAAGGCACTAGAGTTTTTTCAACTAAATCCATCACTAAGGATTCAAATTTTGCTCTCGTCATTTTCATATTTAAATGTTTAGGACCGCTGGCATCTGCTGTAACATAGGGCAGGTTTATATCTGTTTGCTCCGAGGAACTAAGCTCAATTTTAACCTTTTCAGCGGCTTCTTTTAATCTTTGTAATGCCAAAGGGTCGTTGTGTAAATCTACGCCTTGCTCTTTTTTAAATTCACTTGCGATATAATCTATCAACCTCATATCAAAGTCTTCGCCACCGAGAAAAGTATCACCATTGGTGGATAAAACCTCAAATTGATGTTCGCCATCAACTTCGGCAATTTCAATCACCGAGACATCAAATGTGCCACCACCGAGATCATAAACAATTGCAGTATGATCACCCTTTTTTTTATCCATGCCATAGGCAAGAGCCGCCGCAGTTGGTTCGTTGATAATTCTTTTTACATCTAATCCTGCAATTTTGCCGGCATCTTTGGTAGCTTGTCTTTGTGAGTCATTAAAATAAGCAGGCACGGTAATTACAGCTTCGGTAACAGGTTCGCCCAAATATTCTTCGGCAGTTTTTTTCATTTTTTGTAAAACCTTAGCCGAGATTTCAGGCGGTGACATCTGTTTACCGTTGGCTTCAATCCAAGCATCACCATTTTTTGCCTTGACTATTTTATAAGGCACATATTTAATATCTTTTTGCACTTCTTTTTCATCAAATCTGCGACCTATCAATCTTTTGACAGCATATAAAGTGTTTTCAGGGTTGGTAACCGCCTGTCGTTTGGCAGATTGTCCGGTTAAAACCTCGTTATCTTTGCTAAACGCTACAATTGATGGAGTTGTGCGATCGCCCTCTGAGTTTTCAATAACACGAGGTTTATCTCCTTCCATAACTGCTACACAAGAGTTAGTAGTTCCCAAATCTATGCCAATAATTTTTGCCATTTTGTAATCTCCTAAAAAAAATAAAATAATAAATCAAAGTTTAAAGTTGATTTAATATATATGGTATGTTTTGTAAAATTCAAGATAAAATATTTTTACTTTGTAAAGATAAGAGACCTTTGCATAAATCAAGTGCTGTTTAGAGAGGACAGAAAATAGTGCATTTTTACAGCAAAAATGAGGAAAATAGCTTGCTATTTGACAAATTTTTGCTGTGAAAAGGTGCATTATTGTGTGTTTTATAAATTGTGCTTGATTTATGCAAAGGTCTCGATAAGTGTAAAAAGCGAAAAATGCTTTGAGGTCTTTTATGATGCAACAAGATCAAGATGTGTGATTTTTTAGGGGAATTTAAAAATAAAATTAATGGCAACAAAGACTCAAAGCACACAAACTAATTGTTGTTTGCATGCTTTGAGTTAACAGTTAAAATGCAAAGGTCTCTATTGATATTATTTTTTTAGTGGGCTGTGGTTTTTTATCAATAAATTTTGATTTAAATCAAAAAAACATATATTTTTTATGCTTCCAGTATTTTTTTGGGTTAGTATTGAGATTTTAAATTAAAAAAAGAGTGTTTATGTTAAAGTATACTATAGGTTTTTTGGTTGGTATTGTTGCCTCTCTTGTTCTTGGATGGCAATTTGCAGGATCTCTTATGTTTTATGAGCATGAAAGCCCATATGGATTGGAGGAGACCGCCGCTCGCATTCAATCTAATATCAAAACTCTATCTCATAACGGCTGGGCTTTATCAGGCTTGCGTAGCCCACATAAAGCGGTTGAGGCCGCAGGTGGCACTGTTTTACCGGTTTTATTAGTTGAGGCCTGCAGCATTAAATACTCTAAACCATTATTGAAAGATGATAACACTCGTATTTTATCAATTTTAATGCCTTGCACAATTGCAGTTTATAAAAAAGATGATGGCAAGATTTATATAGGGCTTATGAATGCAGGTCTGGTAGGATATTTATTCGGCAGCAAAGTAGGTTCAATTATGCAAGGTGTTGCAGATGATCAAAAAATATTCATCAAATTTGACGATAAAAAACCTGCCCCTCCTCTTATTCGCACAACACCAGGTGGCGGTAAAAGTGGCACAGAGGATACAGGCGGCTGTTAAAAATGAAAAAATATATTTTATTTCTAATGGTTTTTTTGTGGATAATTCCGTCATATGCAGAAACAACCATCGACTCGACTGCCGACCATAGTAAATTTGAAGAATTAGATAGGGTTTTTACTGATGCCACCCAAATTACCGAAGCCTGTTTATCATGCCATACCGAATCTGCCAAACAAATCCACAAAACAACTCACTGGAACTGGCAATATATAAATCCACAAACCCAGCAAAAACTTGGCAAAAAAAATATTTTTAATAATTTTTGCATCTCACCTACCAGCAATTATACTTTTTGTGCCTCTTGTCATATCGGTTATGGTTTTAAAGATGAGTCATTTGATTTTAGCTCACAAAACAATGTAGATTGTCTCGCTTGCCATGACACAACTGCCACTTATAAAAAATTACCGGGCTTTTCAGGGCATCCATTATACGAGGCATTGACAAAAAATGGCAAAATTATTCAGCCACCTGATTTGACTTTAATTGCTAAAAATGTTGGCAAAACATCAAGGGCTACCTGTGGTGCTTGTCATTTTTATGGTGGTGGTGGTAATGCTGTCAAACATGGGGATTTGGATTCATCTTTAAAAGACCCTAATTATGCTTTGGATGTGCATATGGATAAAAAAGGTTTAGATTTTAATTGTGCCGAGTGTCATACATCCGATAATCACAATATTTCAGGTAGCCGTTATAATATAACAGCCAAGGACAACAAAAAAGCTATCATCAAGGGGCAGAAAACAAATCGCACTAAATCAACTTGCCAAGCTTGTCATAGCAATAACCCACACGATACAAGTCGCTTAAATAACCATTCAAAAAAAATAGCCTGCCAAACCTGCCATATTCCAACTTATGCTCGCGGTGGCATCCAAACCAAAATGACCTGGGATTGGTCTACCGCAGGCAAATTAGACAAAAGCGGCAAACCCATAACAATTAAAGATAGCGGTGGCAGAAATGCTTATCTTAGCAAAAAAGGGGACTTTAGCTGGGATAGTTATGTTATTCCAGAATACAGATGGTTTAATGGTAAGGTAAAATTCATTGAAAAAAAAGAAAAAATAGACCCAACTAAAACAGTATCTATCAATAAATTTTATGGCTCATATGATGATGGTAAATCAAAAATTTGGCCTCTAAAAATATTCCGTGGCAAACAACCCTATGACAAAAAATATCTACATTTATTAATTCCCCATACCGCAGGCAAAGACGACAGTGCTTTTTGGGGCAATTATGATTGGGAAAAATCATTTAAATTTGGTGCCGATGTATCAGGGGTCAAATATAGCGGCGAGTATGATTTTGCAACAACTCAAATGTCATGGCCTATCACTCATATGGTTGCCCCTAAATATGATGCTTTAGATTGCAAACAATGCCATCGAGAAAATAGCCGTTTAAAAAATATAAAAGGTGTTTATATGCCGGCTGCTCATAACATCAAATGGTTAGACAATATAATGACTATAATTGTTTTATTAACCTTAGGTGGAGTTTTTATACACGGTTTTATCCGTTTATTTTTATTTTATAAAAGAGATAAAAAATGAAAAAAATATATGTTTTTAAGGTTTTTGAAAGATTCTGGCATTGGTCGCAAGCTCTGCTTATAATCACTTTGTTGATAAGTGGTTTTGAAATTCACGGTAGTTATAACTTATTAGGTTTTGCAACTGCCACAGATATTCACGAAATATGTGCTTGGAGTTTGGTCGGTTTATGGATATTTGCTATTTTTTGGCATATAGTCACAGGTGAGTGGCGACAATATATTCCTACCCTTGATAGAGTAAATGCCATTATGAATTATTACATCTTAGGAATTTTAAAAAAAGAAGTTCATCACCCCTATAGAGTTACAAGATTACACAAACATAATCCGCTGCAAATATTAGCATATATCTTTATTCTATTGATAGTGGGACCTGTAATTTGGCTCTCTGGTTGGTTTTATATTTTATACGAATACTGGCCAATTTTTGGGTTAGAAAATCTATCATTAAAACTTGTTGCCACAGCTCATCTGCTCGGTGCCTATGCCATGTTATTGTTTCTCATAGTTCATATTTATCTTATCACAACCGGACATACTCTGTGGGCACATCTCAAAGCGATGATTACAGGTTATGATGAGGCATAAAATCTAAGATGTTTTTTTCTTATTCGCTCGTTTTTTGGCAGCGGTTTTAGGGTCGGCGATTAAAGGGCGATATATTTCTATTCTATCACCTTGATTTAGGGTAGAATCTAACGAGCAGGTCTTGCTAAATATGCCAACTTTGAGGTTGTCCATATCAATTTCTGAAAATTTTTCATTTATTTTTGAGATTACAATCGCCTCTTTAACCGTAGTCTTGGAGTCAATATCTACATTAAGAATTACCTGTTGTTGTAAGGTTCCATACGATACTTCAATATTCATAATTTTTTATCTCCATAAATACCATCAGCCCTTATGACAAAAGAGTTGATAATTTCTTGCCATATGTTGTCAAAAATAGCACCCACAGTCATTTTTACAATAAACGAATTAAATTCATAGTCTAAATATAAAGAAACCTTGGTGCCAGATTCTGCTCCTATTTTATCAAAACTCCATACTCCTGATAGTTTTTTAAACGGTCCATCAACCAGTTGCATTGTTATTTTGGTAGGTTTTTCTAATATATTGCAGGTAGTAAATTTTTGCTGTATTGCATTTTTTTTTATTGTGATGCTGGCTGTTATGCTATTATGTTCTTTTTTTAAAATTACAGAATCACTACAATTCTCTAAAAATTGAGGATACGAGGCAATATCATTAACGACATCAAACATTTGAGCTATACTGTATGGCACTAAAACACTTTTTTGAATAACGGACATAATAATAAAATGGCAAAAAAACAAAAAAATAAACAGCATAATAATACCATAATCAACAACAAAAAAGCAAAATTTGATTATTTTATTGAAGAAAAATTTGAAGCAGGTTTGGTTTTGCAAGGTTGGGAGGTTAAATCTCTGCGAGCAGGGAGGGTAAATCTCAATGAAAGTTATGTGATAATAAAAAATGGTGAATGTTTTCTGTTTGGTTGTCATATAAGCCCACTTATTACGGCATCAAGCCACAAAATAAACGACCCATTAAGCACCAGAAAACTATTATTACACGGCAAACAGATTCGTAAATTAATAGGGCAAGTAGAAAGAAAAGGTTATAGTATAGTCCCATTATCCTTATACTGGCAAAAACAAAGAGTGAAATGCGCGATAGCCTTGGCAAAAGGCAAAAAAGAATATGATAAAAGAGCCACAATTAAAGAGAGAGAATGGAATCGCGACAAACAAAGAATTTTAAAAAAGTTTTAATATTTTATTTTTTCAGTTGTGCCACAGGCTTTATAAAATCTTTCAGGAGTGCCAATATCTTGCCATATGCCATTATATAATGTCGTATAAGCATCTTTATTTTCTAGTGCTTGTTTTAAATGGGGAGCAAGTGGGGCTTTTTTATGAGGAATATTTTCAAAAAATCTTGGGTGATATATAGCAATTCCTGCAAAGGTATATTTTTGTTTTGAGTTATGATGATAAAAGTCTCCATTTGGGTTAAAATCTGGATTATTTATCAAAACAAGATTAGCATTTTTATTTTTTTTCAAACTTAATTTTTTAAAATCAAAGTTAGTTTTTATATCTGAATTTACGACTATAAAAGCTTTGTCTCCTAAGAGTGGCAAGGCTTTTTTGATGCCACCTGCTGTCTCTAAAATATTATCTTTTTCATCGCTATATTGAATTTTAACCCCATATTTTTCTCCATCCCCTATAGTTTTGATTATCTGCTCGCCAAGATATGAAATATTGATGACGATATTTTTAAATCCTGCTTTTTTAAGGTTTATAATGTGCCACTCTAATAAAGGATGTTTGCCGATTTTTAAAAGTGGTTTCGGGGTGTTTTCTGTTAGTGGCATCATCCTCATTCCTCTTCCTGCTGCCAAAATCATAACACTTGTTTTTTTCATATTTTCAAATCATCTAATAAATTATAAAAGTCTTTTAATTGAGGGTATGTTTTGGATGTCTCTTTAATATAATTCAATGTGCGAGGAATATCTTTTAAATAATCAGGTTTGTTATCACGATAATTTAAACGAGCAAAAATCCCAATTGCTTTTAAGTGTCTTTGCATTCCCATTAAGTCAAAATTTAACACAAAATCATCAATCTCAATTTTGCTGTTTTTTAATTTTAAAAAATATTCAACCCATTTAATTATTTGGGGACGTGAATAACTTACATAACAGTCTTTTAAGAGCGAAACTAAATCATAAGAATGGGCGCCACAAACAGCATCTTGAAAATCAATTATTCCCGGGTTATTTATCTTAGTTTTTAAGAGATTGCGACTATGATAATCCCTGTGAGTAAAAACCTGTGGTTGCTCTAGCGCATTCCCAGTTAAAATTGAGAATGTTTCATTTATAATCTTTAACTGGGATGAGGATAATTTTAATTTAAGGTGTCGTTGTAAATACCAATCTATAAATAATTCCATCTCCGATAATAATAATTTCTCATCATATTTTGCCAGATTATTTATGGCACAATTTTGCATTAAAACCAAAGAGCGGATGGCATCTTTATATAAAATATCAGCTTTCTGAGGTAACAAGCTAAGATATAAATCATCACCGAGATCAGCCATTACAATAAAACCTAATTTTTTGTCAAAATGATATATTTTAGGGGTATTTAATCCATCATCAAAAAGAGTTTTGCCTACATTTAAAAAGGGCATTATGTTCTCCTGTGGCGGTGGAGCATCCATAATAATATAATTTTCATTATCAATAATTGTCCGATAATATTGACGAAAACTGGCATCATTTGAGGCAGGTTTTATTTTAATATTATTTTTATAAATCTGCTTTAACCAGTTTTTAAGGGCAAGTTTTCTACTCATAAATATTATTTTAATTTGAAAAGCACAACATAATAACATATAATGAGACCTTTGCATAATTTAAGTGCGGTTTAGAATAATAAGAAAATAGTGCATATTTTATTAAAAAAAATGAAAATAGCTTGCTATTTGACGAATTTTTTAATAAAATAGGTGCATTTTATTGTTGTTATAAACTGTGCTTAAATTATGCAAAGGTCTCATAATACAGCCATCTTTAACTTTATTTTTTTATACTATGTTACGTAAAATTATTTTATCTATATCTTTATTTGCTCTTATGCAATCTCCATCTTATGCAGTGGGAGTAGATATTGCATTAAGCAATGATTCTGCATATTTCAAGTTGCTTTTTAATAGCGGTTCATTTGGAGTGGGAGGGGCTGATGTGGGTATTGGATATTATTATGATGAAGATGGCGACAAAATGGCAACAGCAACAGCTCTTATATTATCAGAGGCAGAACCTGTGGGCTCTAATCGCAATAAAAGAGCTAATAATTTTATGCAATATGGTATCGGAGTTAAGGCTTATATGGCAAGTCTAGCCCCAAATGATGAAACCCATGATGATCGTGACATAATAGACGACGAATCCGCCTCTGCCTTAGCAGTTGGTGGTAAATTTAGACTAATATTCCCTACCTCAAAACCCTTGGCGATTGCTTTTGATTTGTTCGCCTCACCTAAAATAACCAGCTTTGATGATACGATATATTTTTTTGAACTCGGGGCTAGATTAGAACTTGAAATCAGACCAGATGCTCGTGCTTATGTAGGATATAGATACATACAAACAAAATTAGAAGACTATGATCCCATAACTATTGATAATTCACCAATTGTAGGTATGCGCCTTATTTTTTGATGAATAACAACAAAAATAGCACAAAAGCACAAATTGAAAAAATTCTTAAAAATTTACAAATAAATAAAATAAATTATGACTTAACAGACATTAAAAAAATTGCAAAAAATGCCGATCTCATCAATCTTCATAGTTTTGTAATTGCGATAGCAGGCACCAATGGCAAGGGATCAATTGTCAATATAATCCAAGCGATTGCTTTGAAAAATAACATAAAAGTTGCAAGTTATACATCTCCCCATATATTAGAATTTAACGAAAGAATAAAAATAAATGGCAAAAATATCTCAGATGA
The DNA here is from genome assembly GCA_003645455.1 of Gammaproteobacteria bacterium. Lineage (GTDB taxonomy): Bacteria > Pseudomonadota > Gammaproteobacteria > QNFE01 > QNFE01 > QNFE01. The sequence continues at coordinate 11,336 of QNFE01000020.1, forward strand.
TAGCTTATTAGAGCATTTTAATTATGTGCAAAATTTAACTGGATCTGCTGATTTATCATATTTTGAGACGACAACTTTGGTAGCTTTGAGTTTTTTTAAACAACAAAAATGTGATTTGATTTTGTTGGAGGCGGGACTCGGTGGCAGGCTTGATGCGACAAATATTGTGACATCAGATATATTGATAATCAATACCATAGCTCTTGATCATTGTGAATATCTGGGAGATAATATAACAGCCATAGCCTGTGAGAAAGCAGGTCTGGTTAAAAAAAATCAACAGGTAATATTAGGCACAAAAAATCCACCTATAAAGATGATCCAGCTTCTTTTAAAAAGCACCAAAAAAATACATAAAATAAACAAAGATTTTAACATTAAACACAATAATTTTAAAATTGTATGGAGCAATAAAAACAATAAAAAATCTTATAATTTTAAAGCCCCACCATCCCTTGTAAGCTCCCATCAATTAGATAATTTATCTGTTTCTTTGCAGGCCATCAACCTACTGCCATTTGATATAAACAATATAGAACATGCCTTGGATGGTTTTTTAAATTTTGGTCGTGGCAACACAATTACATGCTTTGGTAAAAATTTTATTATTGATGTTGCTCACAATGCAGAATCTTGTTGTGCTTTGCAAAAAAATCTTAAAAAAACAGAACAAAAATTCACGGCTATTTTTTCCGTATTAGATGACAAAGACGTTGAAGCAATAATAAAAACCATGAATGATGTTATAGATGTTTTTTTATTATATCCTTTATCTACTCCACGAGCCATGAGTCGTAAGATGTTAAATAAAAAGTTTACAAAATATTGTAAAACAGATTTTTTAATGTTCTCTGATATGAAAAAAATAATATCTTATCTGCAAAAAAATAATAAAAATGATAACATAGTCGTTTTTGGATCTTTTTATATAATTGATGGACTTTTAAAACTATGTCACAACTTCAACAAGAATCAGATAATACAGAAAACAACAAAACAAACCTACCTCAAAGATTAGTCGGGGTTTCGCTATTGTTAATTGTAATAATTTTAATAGTTCCCTTGCTTTTAGATGGAGAAGGTTACAATAAAATACCATCATTTTCAGAAAAATTTGAAAACATTCCACCAAAACCAATTATTGTTAAAAAAGAAATATCAGATGATAGTATCGACAACATTAGGTTAAATATAGATCAGCAAAAAAATGTAATCGGTAATAACAAAAAACAGAAAATTACCGTCATTAAAAAAGATTTTGGCAAGGATTTTTCAGATCTAAGTTCCTATGCATTGCAAGTCGCTAGTTATTCAGGAGAAGATTCTGCTAATCAATTTGTCAAGCATCTGCAAAAAAATAAATTCAGAGCATACATAGATCAAAAAAAAATAGATAATAGAATGGTGTATAGGGTAAAAATTGGCCCTATAAAAACAACAGATGAGGCAGATAAAATCAAAAAAAGATATAAAAAAATATACAATAAAAAATCCATAATAGTCGATTATTGATATGAAACATAGAATTGAAAGAGACAGTATGGGAGGGGTTAAAGTCCCTCAAAAGGCAGTTTATGGCGCCCAAACCCAGCGAGCTGTTGATAATTTTCCCATCAGTAATTTAAAAATTCCCAAACGGATAATCTATGCTTTAACCGAGCTTAAAAAATCCTGTTGCATTGTTAATAATAATCTTGGTTTATTAGATAACAATAAAAAAAAACATATTATTATTGCCACAGAAAAGATTCTGTCAGGAGAATACGACAATCAATTCCCTATTGATATTTTTCAAACAGGCTCTGGCACCTCATCCAATATGAATGTCAATGAGGTTTTATCAACAATAACAAGCACCATCAGCAAAACCAAAATCCACCCCAACGATGATATAAATAAATCTCAAAGCTCAAATGATATATTCCCATCGGCAATTCATCTATCAGCAAGTTTGCAAATCAATAATGAACTAATGCCCGCCATTGATTATTTAATAAAAATTATCAAAACCAAACAACAAAAAATAAAACACATTGTCAAAACTGGCAGAACTCATCTAATGGATGCGATGCCTATCACAATGGGACAAGAGTTATCAGGCTGGTTACAACAACTCACCGATGCTAAAAAATCAATCCAAAATTCCTTACAAGACTTGCAAAAACTTGCCGTAGGAGGCACAGCGGTAGGCACTGGTATCAATGCCCCACAAGATTTTGGTAAATATGTAACCGATAATTTAACAACAAGACTTAAAATAAACTTTAAACCTGCGGATAATTATTTTACAGCTCTCTCTTCCACAGGAGCAATTTTGCAAACAAGCGGAGCTTTGAAAGGACTTGCCACAGCGATTATCAAAATTTCTAATGATTTACGCTGGATGAATTGCGGACCTTTATCTGGTATATCCGAGATAACTTTACCTGCTTTGCAACCTGGCTCCTCAATTATGCCCGGCAAAATAAACCCTGTCTTGCCGGAGGCAGCCTCAATGGTAGCTGTCCAAGTTTCTGCTAATGATTATGCCATAACATCTGCCTCGCAATCTGGTAATTTTCAACTTAATGTAATGTTGCCACTGATGGCATATAATCTTACCCAAAGCATTGAAATTTTAACGAATATTTGTCCGCTGCTCGCCGACAAAGCAATCGCAGATTTTGTTGTAAATGAGGAGCATATAAAAAGCTCTCTTGATAAAAATCCAATTTTAATTACCGCTTTAAATCAGAAAATAGGTTATGAGTTGGGAGCAAAAATTGCCAAAACTGCCTATAAACTCAAAAAGCCCATTTTAGATGTTGCCTATGAGATGACAGATTTATCCAAAGAAGAATTAAAAAAATATCTCAATCCATCAAACCTTACAAATGAGTAAAAAAAATTCAAGAGTAAGGATAAAAATTTGCGGAATAACAGACGAAAAAACAGCTTATTTTTGTGCTATGCAAGGAGTTGATGCCATAGGTTTAGTTTTTTACGATAAAAGCCCACGACATATCACGCTCAAAAAAGCCATTGAGATTAAAAATTCTCTACCGCCATTTATGGATATAGTGGCATTATTTATGAATGAAAACAAAGACATAATAAAAAAAATCCAAGATAGATTGCAACCTGATTATTTGCAATTTCACGGACAAGAGAGCGAGAGTTTTTGTAATAGTTTCCAACAAAAATATATCAAAGCTATTGCCATGGGTGATGATAAAAATGGTGATGATAAATTTAATGATTATGATTCAAGCAGTGGGATTTTATTAGATAGCCACAGAGAGGGACAAGCAGGCGGTAGTGGCAAAAAATTTAACTGGCACAGCATAGCAAAATTAAAAAATAACATAAAAAAACCGCTCATTCTCGCAGGTGGTTTAAAAGTTGAAAACATCAAAGAGGCGATTAAAACTATTCAACCCTATGCCGTGGATCTGAGCTCTGGAGTTGAAAGCTCAAAAGGAATAAAAAGCCAAAAAATGATTAAAGATTTCGTCGAAATGATAAATAAATAAAATAGGGGCATCCCCCCATTTCTTTACAATTTTTTAATTTTAGTGAGTAAAATATTATGAAAAAAATAAGTAAACAGGGTTTTGTTTGTGCGATCACATTATTGTCAACAATAACTGCCACCATAACATTTGCCGGCAATAGCAATAGATACAAAACGCAAAGCGGAGGCACAGTATTAGACACTAAGATGAACCTAATTTGGAAACGATGTTCCGAGGGGCAAAAGTGGAATGGTAAAACCTGCCAAGGTAATACAAAAATGATGAGATGGTATGCAGCAACAGCTTATGCTAAAAATCATAAATTTGCAGGATCATCAAACTGGCGGTTACCGACAATCAAAGAGTTGAATACTTTGATTTATTGCTCTAATGGCAAAAAATTAAAATATAAACAAGATGGCTTTAATGGTAAAAATGTTGAAGGCGGTTATGGATGCTCAAGTAGTATTCATGGTAAATTTCAAAAACCGACCATAGATATAAAAATATTCCCCAATACCTCTTCTTACAGTTTTTGGTCATCATCACCTAATTCTGATTTTTCTAGTTCTATGTTTAGGTTAAATTTTGTTAATGGATCTGATGGTCGCAATGCTCATAACAACAATTTTTATGTTCGTTTAGTTCGCTCCAAAGAGTAAGTTTATTAACTTATAATTGAAAATTATGGACTATAAAAATATAATAGATACAACTGGTCATTTTGGTAATTTTGGTGGCTCGTTTGTCGCCGAAACCTTAACTCAACCCTTGGATGAATTAAAAAATGCCTATCAAAAATATAAAAATGATAAGAGTTTTATTAAAGAATTTAAAAACGAATTAAAACACTATGTCGGTCGCCCCAGTCCACTTTATTATGCTAAAAATCTCACCAAAAAAATCGGCGGTGCTAAGATTTATCTCAAAAGAGAAGATCTTAACCACACAGGTGCCCACAAGATAAATAATACCATCGGACAGATTTTACTGGCCAAAAAAATGGGAAAAACTCGTATAATCGCCGAGACCGGAGCAGGACAACATGGGGTCGCCACAGCCACCGTTGCCTCGCGTGCTAATTTGGAATGTGTAGTTTATATGGGAGAGGAGGATATAAAAAGACAAGCTGTTAATGTTTATCGGATGAAATTATTGGGGGCAAAAGTCGTGCCAGTTAAGTCTGGTTCAAAAACCCTCAAAGATGCCTTAAATGAGGCAATGAAAGATTGGGTTAGCAACATTGATAACACTTTTTATATCATCGGCACAGTCGCAGGTCCGCATCCATACCCACAAATGGTGCGAGACTTTCAAAAAATTATAGGAGAAGAGGCAAAAGAGCAAATAATGGAACAAGAAAAAATATTGCCTTATGCCATCATCGCCTGTGTCGGTGGAGGATCAAATGCGATGGGATTGTTTTATGAATTTTTAAACGATAAAGAAACTAAAATAATTGGGGTTGAGGCAGGAGGGCGAGGGCTTGAAACAGGACAACATGCAGCCCCCATATGTGCTGGCAAAATCGGAGTTCTCCACGGCAATCGCACCTATTTAATGAGTGATGAAAACGGACAAATTATCGAAACTCACTCAATTAGTGCAGGGCTTGACTACCCAGGAGTAGGGCCTGAGTTATCTTGCCTCGCCCACTTAAAACGAGTTAAATTTACCAGCATCAATGATGACGAGGCTGTCCGAGCTTTTTTTGACTTAACCAAATACGAGGGCATAATCCCAGCACTTGAATCATCTCATGCCATAGCCTATGCTATGCAATATGCCAAAAAACTAGACAAAGATAAAATAATAATAGTAAATCTCTCAGGACGTGGCGACAAAGACATTCACACAATTGCAGAATTAAAAGGCATAAAAATATAGTTGTTAAAAAATTCTAAAAAAGTTAAAATAGCCCATTTTATCCAATAATAAAAATATGAAATTAGATTTTAAAATTAAAAATTTAGGCAAATTAAAAAGTGGCACCCCTTACTGTGCTTACAGGAGTAAATGCTACTGGCAAAAGTTTTTTTAACAAAACTTTTTATTCTATCCTAAAAACAATAAATAAAAATGTTTTACATGATTCAATTACAGAAAATATTAAACTTTTGTCATTCTTTTTGGAGATGTTTGAAAAAGAATTAACACGAAAAGGAAAAAAGGACAAAAAACAGACTGATATATTTAAAAAAATATTAAAAAATATTACTGAACAACTTGTAATTATTGAAAGTGTCAACATTTGGCTTTATATGAAAAAAATTGCTGAATTGTCAACAAAATATTTGGCTGATATTAGCATTTTTGAAAATTACTTAAAGGGATTAAAAAAACTACAAAAATTTAAATCTGTAAAAAAAACCACAGAATATATATTAATTGAACTAAAAATCTTAAAAGAAGAATTGACCGATACCACAGGACAATATTCATCAATATTGGGGAAAAAATTACACCAAGAATTGCAAGAAAATTTTCAAATATCTGATATTAGCGAACTGATAACTCCTAGTAACAATAATTGTGAGATAATATCTGATGATATTAAATTCAACATTTCTACCAAAGAAAATATTGCTTTCACAATCGGGCACAAATTTATTGATGAGGTTTTTGATTTTTCAAGAGTTGTATTTTTTGAGTCACCGAGTTATTGGCGAGTTATGCATGTTCTAAACAGTGCAAAAAAACAGAACATAAAAATGATTTAACAGGTGTGCCAAAATATTTTTATGATTTATATGATGCTCTTAATACAAAATCAAAAAATAAATCAGATGAAACAATAACAAAACTTGTTGGAAAAATTAAAAAAATTATAGCAGGTGAGTTTGTTTTTGAAAGTGGGGGATTATCTTTTGTTGATGAAAACAATAGGGTTATTGATAAAAATTTAGTCTCTTTTGGTATGACTTCTCTTGGCATGTTAGGATTGTTATTAAAAAACAATCTAATTGGCAAAGGTTCTTTTGTTTTTTTTGATGAGCCAGAAACAAACCTCCACCCACAATGGCAAGTTTTGTTGATTGATGTTTTTATTGAATTAGCAAAAAATGGCATCAATATTGTTATGGCAACTCACAGCCTTGATATGATAAAAGCATTAGAGGTTAAAACAAAAAACGAAAAAGATGATTTTGTCGGAGTTAATCATTTTAAAAGTGATGGCAAATTGATGAAATTTGAAAGCAAGAATACTTATGAAAATTTACAAAAATCAAGAGAGATTTTAAGTGAAGCATATGAAGATTTATATTATGAAAATAGCATAAATGACTGACTTAAAAAACTTTTGCCAACAAATTCAACATGCAAAAGATAAAAAAGGACATGTAGAAAAAGCAGAATGTAAAGCAGTCCAAATAGATGAAAAAAATGGGTTAGCAGTTGAATTGGGGTTTAAAGATCGTGCGGTCTCCAAGGTTGATTATTGCGAGGTTATTGGGAATACAATCTAGTTAATTGAATTAAAAAATTTAGAGAGCAAGATAAAGAATATCAACAATTCGTTAAATGAAAATACAACAAACTCTAAAAAAATAAAAAATGAATGTTGGCATAAAATAGTTAGTGAACTTAAACTTAAATATCAAGGCTCAATGGCAATAATGGAGCGATGGAATAACAATAATCAAAAATATAAATATTCATATATTGTTGTCATAAAAAATGAAACTGATATTGTTGAGGTTGATGCAGTTAAAAGAAGATTGCGAGGAATGGTTGAAGAAGAGTTTAGAATATGCAAAACAAAAGAATTGTGCGAGCTGATTAAAAATAGTGAAATATGTCAAGAATAAAAAATCTTTAGTGGTGTCTTTGTGTAAAACATAAGACAGATCTATTTCAACCCTGCACAAAAAAAAGAAAACAAAAAATATCAAAGCTTTTGACAATTTAATTTAAAAATTGCAATTGTGATTGGTTTTGGTTATTATGTTAAGTTTTTTACTTTATTAGGAGTTGTTATGAAAAAAATATTTGTGAGTATTTTTGCTATTATGTTTGTTTTGATAAGCTCTGTTGATTTGATGGCACAAGAGCCAAACAAACAACAAAGACCGCCACCACTACCACGAGACCCTATTGCTGAATTTGATAAAAATGGTGATGGAGCTTTATCATCTAATGAGTTTGCTGTTATAGTGCAAAAACGCTATGAAATGCAAGAAAAAATGCATCAAGATTGGTTAAAAAATCGTCCGAAATCAGAGGAGATATTTAAAAAAATTGATGCCAACTCTGATGGCAAATTAAGCAAAGAGGAGTTATTTCAAAATCGTCCGAGACACCCTCGTGGAAAAAACAGAAAAAATAATGGCGGACAAAGAGGCGGTATGCGTCCACCTGTAAGACAGTGAGATAACCAAATCTACATATTTACCGAACAAAAAAATAATCCGTCATAACGAGACGAACAGGAAAGTGATACAAACTCCGTCACTGCGAACGAGCGTAGCGAAGTGTGGCAGTCTCTTAAAAAATCCGTCTAATTTTATGAGATTACTTCACTTCGTCCGTAATGACGGAGGCTTTTTTGTTTATAGAATTTTTTAAAAGAGGAAAAATAAAATGAAAAATGTAATTTCAGTTGTGGTGTTTTTTTTGGTGATGGGTTTTTCTGCCGTAGGTTTTTCGGCACAAGGCAAAGTGACAGGTGGTAATTCGTTTGAAACTCCGGGCTGGTTTAAGGATAGTTTTTTAGATATTCAAGAGGATGTTGCCGAGGCAAAAGAGGAGGGTAAAAAAATAATGTTATTTTTTCATCTTAATAATTGTCCTTATTGCAAAGCTATGTTGGATGAGAATTTTTTTAAAGGCTCAAACAAAAAAACAATCCAAGATAATTTTTCGGTGATACAGATTAATATCAAAGGTGATCGGCAAATTAGCCTCAACAAAAATGATGAAATAAGCGAACAACAATTAGCCACCCAATTAAAAGTTTTATATACCCCAACAGTTTTATTTATGGATCAAAATGGCAAGGTAATTTTTCGGATGAATGGTTATCGTGACCCCACAGCTTTTGCAAATTTGTTGGATTATGTTATCACAGATAATTATCAAAAAATGAGCTTATCACTTTATACTCAAAACAAACACCAGAAAAATAAAAAATCATATAAGTTTTTAAAACATTCTGCTTTTAAAACAAAATATGATTTAAAAGGTTATAAAAAACCTGTGGCAATTATGTTTGAAGACAAAGACTGCACAGGTTGTGCTGATTTTCATCAAAGTATTTTAAGCAATAAAGAAGTTGCCAAAGAGATGAATGCTTTATTATATATCCGTTTAGATGCTTACTCGGATAAAAAAATAAACTGGTTTGATGGCACAAAAATTAGCCCCCAAGATTTGGTAAATAAATACAAATTAAGTTATCGTCCAGGGGTTATTTTGTTTGATGAGGGCAAAGAAGTATCAAGAGTTGATGGCAAATTATACAGCTATCATTTCAAAGAAGCTCTGCGATATATTAGTGGCAGGTATTATCAAAAATATGCCACTTATCATACCTATTTAAAAGACAGATCGGCAGAAATTTTAAAACAAGGCATCAACATTGACTTGTCAAAATAATAGATGGATAGCAGTATAAGTATTATCACGACTGATCAAATTACGATTTTTGTAATCCTAGCCATTGCTTTGCTGTTGTTTGCCTGGGGCAAATGGCGCCATGATATGGTGGCGATGTTTGCTTTGATTATTTGTGTTTTGGTGGGGTTAGTAGAGCCCGATAAAATGTTTATAGGTTTCGCTCATCCTGCGGTAATTACAGTCGCTGCGGTTTTGGTTTTAAGCCATGGGCTGAAAAATGCCGGCGCCGTTGATATGATAAGTGCTAAATTAGAGCCTATATCATCCAACCAATTTCTCCATATTTCCTCCTTGACAATTATAGTCACAGTCGCCTCGGCTTTTATGAATAATGTCGGCGCATTAGCTTTGATGTTACCTGTGGCAATCGCTACCTCAAAACTACACAACCGCTCCCCTGCGATAGTTTTAATGCCGATGGCTTTTGGTAGTATTTTGGGCGGTATGACAACTATGATTGGCACCCCGCCGAATATTATTATCTCATCATTGAGAGAAGGTGCCGATAATTCATTTATGATGTTTGATTTTTCACCGGTCGGAGTGCCTGTGGCTCTGCTTGGAGTTTTGTTTGTGATAACCATAGGTTGGCGATTATTGCCCAAAGAGAGGTTAAATAATAATGCTTCAGATAATTTGCTTGAAGTAGGGAAATATGTTTTAGAGTTAAAAATAACAGAAAAATCATCTTTGGTAAGTCAGGGTATGAAATCTTTGAAAATGGATGACAATTGGAGTTTGCATATTGTGGGTGTGAGTCGTTATAAACAACCTGCTCATAAAATCTTGCAGGGTTATGTTTTTAAAAAAGACGATATTTTAATTGTGCACGGTAAAGCCGAAGATGTCCGACCTATGATGGATGAGTATTCTTTGGAATTACAAAATTCAAAAGGTGTGCCATTTGAAGATGTTCGTCCCCAGGATATAAATTTATTTGAGGCGATAATAACAGCAAGATCAAAATTAGCTGATAAATATGCCATTGATTTACGCAGATGGACATTCGGTGTTATATCACTGCTTGGTATATCAAGAGCTGGCAGAATTATCAAGACTCGTTTGCATAAAACTGCTTTTAAAATTGGCGATATTTTATTATTAGAGGCAAAAAAAGAACAAATAGAAAATGATGCGAATAATCTGGGTTTATTACCATTATCAGATCGAGATTTAACTTTGCGAAACAAAACTCAAACATTTATGGCTTTGGGTATTTTTATTTTTGTTATAGCTTTGGGAGTTATGAAAGTTTTGCCATTATTTGTAAGTTTTTTAATCGGTATTTTTGGCTTTATTGTTTTTAATATGTTATCTGTAAGGCAACTATACGATGAGATCGATTGGCCGGTAATAGTTTTAATCGCCGCGATGATTCCTGTCGGGCAAGCACTTGATAATACCGGAGCGACAGGATATATTGCCTCAAATATAGTGGAGATTACCTCGCATTGGCAAACAATATGGATACTAACCTTGGTTTTGGTAGTGACTATGTTTTTATCGGATATAATAAATAATGCTGCCACAGTTTTGGTAATGGCACCGATCTCAATCAATATTGCCAATAATTTGAATTTTTCATCTGATGCTTTTTTGATGGCGGTCGCAGTTGGTGCCTCTTGTGCTTTTTTAACACCCATAGGACATCAATCAAACACTTTGGTGTTAGGTCCTGGCGGTTATAAGTTTTCAGATTACTGGCGAATGGGTTTGCCATTAGAGATTATAATTATTTTCATCTCTGTGCCGATGATTATGTGGGTTTGGAGTTAATTGATAATTGATGGTTGATAGTTGTTATAATACTCTTTTTTCTATTTGGTAAAAGTTATGTATATTGATAAAATAATGTCAAAAAATATAGTGTCAGTTAAGGGAGATACGAGTCTTAATCACATGATCGATATGATGCATAAATTTGCTGTTCACCATTTACCAGTTGTTGATGAGGGAAATAGTTTAATCGGTGTTATCTCCCACGAAGACATTCAAAAGGCAACTCCTTCTGATATAAGCACTCTATCTATTGGTGAATCCAAACATCTATTATTAAAAATTACCGCTCAGCAAATAATGAAAAAAAATGTTGTAACCTGTGTAGCTGATACCCTAATTGAAGATGCTGGCAGATTATTACGAGACAATAACATCTCATCCTTGCCTGTCGTGGATAATAAAAATAAATTGATAGGAATAATAACAACCGATGATGTGCTTGATTTTTTCTTAGACATCACAGGTTGTATGCAAGAAAATACATATAGATTATCGGCAAGGCTTACGGATGAAAAAGGAGCATTGTCTAATTTTTTAATGAAAATTACCGATAATAATGCCTATATCTCAACGGTTGTCTCTCCCACCTATAAAGATAAAAAGGATGATAGGAGGGTGTGCATAGTTCGTTATAAAACTGATAATAACGAATATCTCATCAAAGAATTAAAAGAAAAAGGTTATAATGTAGAGCAAAAAATTTGATGAATAAAATAAGTTTACAGCAGTTATTTATTGTTTTTTTTATCATAACTTCCCTCAATAGTTGCGGTTTTTCGCTACGAGGGGTTTATAATATTTCAGATAAGTATAAAGTTATCAATTTGCAGGGCAAGATGGATGATGATTTTAAAAAATATTTAATAAGATCTTTTCAAGATGCTAATATAACTATCAAAACAACAGACGATGCCACTATATTAGACATAAAAAACATCATCCGTAAAAAAAATATTCAATCTTTAAAAACAAACGGCACAGTTGATAAGTATTATCTTAGCGTAGGAGTTACTTATCGTATAAATGGCGATACATATAAAGCAAATGCCACAGGAATTTTAAATTTTGATGAAAATAATATCCATGCTAATAATTCAGAGCAAGAAATCATCTATAATGAGTTAAACAAAAAATCAATACGAATAATTATGATAAAGTTGCAATCGATGAAATAGATATAACTCTCGCATTTTATCTAATTAAGTTTTTAAAGCAAATTCATGCCAGGAGAATTAAACCAGTAACCGTTGCAACTCTCGCCGAGTATGTATTTTTTTAACTTATCCTTATTGATGGGATTATTTTCTTTTAAGGTTTGGTTGAAAACTTCTATTATGTCAGGGGTAAATTTTGATTGTGGGTTGATGCGAACCACATCTATATTTGCATCTTTTTCATTTTTTATTTCATTCAATAAATTTGAGGTAGCGGCAGATTGCATTTGGATACCATTAATATTTAAAAATTTTTGTTGCTCTTTTGTTTTTAATAATTTACCATCAGAATCATCGATGCATTTGTATTGACAGTCATCTTTGGATAAATTATAGGCACGTGCTGTATAACAACGAGCAGAATAGGCAAGGGGCATTTTTCCAAATGTAAAAATTTCTGTTTCAATGTCAAAATCAATTTTTTGTTGAAAATCTAAGAGGGTTTGCCTTGATAACTCTACTGGCATTACCCATCTTTTCAAGCCTTTTTTTTGTAAAATTTTTAAAGTCTGGCTATTATATATGTTTACAGATGGACCTGTAACAAATGGTAAATTTAAATCACTTAAAATTTGCACGGTGGCTATGTCGTTTGCTTCTACTAAAAATTCATCGTTGCGACATATTTTTTTGATGGTTTTTATATCTGACTGAGCCTCAATCAAGGTAAGGGTAGATAAAATTACTTGCTTGCCTTGCTTTTGCAAAAATCTGCCAATCTCTAACCAACCATTATAATCTTGGGTTCGTCTTTTAGCACAAATCACCTCGCCGAGATAGACAATATCCACATTTGTTTTGGCTATATCATGATAAAAATCAGATATTTGTTGCTCGCTCCAATAATAGGTAATAGGACCCAAAGATATTCTTATATTATTTTTTACTGCCATGGTCTGGAATATGCCCCCAAAGTAGTGCTTGTACCCTCTGATACTTTTTGCAACTGTTCTTGCCAGTTATCTTTGATGATAAAATCAGAATAATTATTTTTTACAGAATCTATTGCCTGTCGCCATACTTTTGTCACCTGTGCTACATATGCAGGAGATCTTTGTCTGCCTTCAATTTTTATGGCAGAGACGCCAATTTTAAATAATTCTGGTAAAATATCAAGTGTGTTTAAGCTCGTAGGCTCTTCCATTGCATAATAGGTATTTTCTGATACTTTAAATCTTCCTTTGCAAATGGTAGGATAACCTGCGGTTTCATCATCTTTATATTTATCGATTAAAACATCATTTAAACGTGTTTCTAACATATCTTTTTTTTCAACCCATTTTACGAATGATGCAGGTGAACAAGCTCCGTAGGTATTAGGTGATTGACCCGTGACATAAGAGGATAACAGGCATCTTCCCTCAACCATAACACAAAGACTACCAAACCCAAAAGTTTCAATGGGAACAAGACTTTTTTTAATTAAAAGCCCCACTTGTTTTATGGATAAAACTCTTGGAATAACCACTCTTTTTATAGCAAAATTTTTATGATAAAAATTGATAGCCTCGGCGGTTGTTGCCGAGCCCTGTACGGATAAATGCAGATGCAAATCTGGGTGTTTTTTACAAGCATATTCCATAACTCCCATATCTGCTAAAATTATAGCATCAACTCCGATATCAGCTGCCATATCAACTGAATTTTGCCATCTGTTAAAATTGGATGGTTGGGGATAGGTGTTGATAGCGGCAAAAACCTTAACCCCTCTATCTCTGGCATAGGATATAGCCAGATGGGATTTATTATCATCAAAATTAAGTCCAGCAAAATGACGGGCATTAGTATCATCTTTGAAGCCAATATAAACGCTATCCGCACCATTATCAACAGCAGCTTTTAAGGATGGTAAGTTTCCAGCGGGCGTTACTAGTTCCATAATAATAAATTCCCTATAAAATTGTTTATTCTACGGTAATAATAAAAATTTTGCAAGCAAAAAGTTTTTATTCAAAACAATTGTCAGGCACATCAGGTCTTATCCCTAAACCGCGGTTTGAGGTATCAAGAGCGCAATCATTTTGTAACATTTTCAAAGGAGCTTTGTTTTTGGTATTTTGTTGAGCTTTATTGCAAGAATCTATGCATTTCATGCACTGGGTGCAGGTAAACATAATTCTTTTATGGCCACGAGGCTTAAGACGCATGGGGCAGGCATGCTCACATGAAACATCACAATTATTGCAAATTTTAGCATTATTACGATTCCAACCAACAACCAAAGCTTTTTTATTTGCCATCCAAGCGATAGATTGAAAAAACCCAATGGCACAAAAAAAACGACAAAATAAATGGCGAAAAAAAATAAAATCTAAACTGAAAATAATTGTAGCGACTACGATAAAATTAAACTGATATTGGGTTAATGCAAAATTATATAGATTATAATAAATTACATCAGGAGGCAAAAGATAAGTTAATAAAGCCACGGACCAGGTAAAACTAAAAAAAATTGAAACTAATACGGTTGGTATCCACCATTTTTTGTGAGGAGTAATTTTAAGCCCATCATCCTGAGTGTTCTGCATGGTTTTTTTTTGCCACATTGATAACTTTCCTGAGGCACGACGCATTAAGTTGTTTACCATCTCAACTATGCTAAAATGAGGGCACAACCAACCACAGTATAATCTACCATATTTATAGGATATAAAAACACCGCCACCTATTACCAAAAAAATCGGCATAAAAACCTTGATTATAATAGCGATTGTCATATCCATGGTATCTTTATCGGAGAGATCTAAGATCCACGGATTTCCTAGAAAAATTAGTTGTTTATCGTATAAATCAAAACGAAAAATATCAAAAACTGGGGCTAAAAGAAAAAGTGCAAAAAAAAGAGTTTTGAGGATTATTCTTTTATTTTGTAGGCTCATTGTTATTTGACAGTAACAGATCCAGTCATTTTAGGGTGAGGGCCGCATCTGTAATCAAGCTTACCTGTATTAGGTAGAGTTTTTGAATAGGTTTCTCCTGGAAAAAAATAACCAGGATCTTCTTTTTCAAGGCTTTCAAACCATACGCTATGATATTGTCTTTTCTCGATATTAACCCATTTAACTGTATCCCCTTTGCTGATAGTTATATGTTGTGGGGTAAATTTAAATTTTTGAATATTGACAATATGCTCTTTGGCAAATAAAAATCCGCTCACAAAAAACAACAATAAAATTAAAAGTTTTTTCATAATCATAGCTCATAAATAAAAAACTATATTGTAATGTAGGTTTTAAAAAAAATCAAGAAATATTTTTCACTCTGCTGTTTTTATTTTATTCACTGACTCTCTTTTTTTTATGTAATTAAGCAGACTGTTGTCCATAGCTATGACATGGGGTCTAAAAAACGGCACATGACCGTAATACCAGCTTAGTTGTTTAAAGGCTTCATCTTGAGTTTGATTTAAGACTCCATAACTATAAAGGGCTGACACTAATGATGTTCTGTCTGCACCATTGAGACAATGAATCAATAGTGGCTTAGGAGAATCTCTCAATATATTTACTAAATCTGATGTTGCTTTGTAGTCATAAAATCTACCTGCGAACATATCATAACTTATAAGTTGTGCTCCATTTTGCTCCACTCGTTTTTTCTCATCATCAAACCATTTAGTGCCACTTTTCGGCTCACCGCGTAAATTCAAGACTGTTTTTATCTTATATTTTTGTAAATAATATGAAGTATTGAGACTGTTTAGTTGTGCCGAGCGGTAAACATTATCGTCAATTTTATAAAAATTAGCATAAATATGAATCATAAAAGCAAATGCTGCTCCTACTACAAACAGTAAAATAATAAAAAATTTAAATATTTTAAAAAATAGTTTCATGCTTGAAACTCCTTCATGTTTTGTGAGTGTGTCATTATAACATTATTATTCATAGATAATGATTGTTTTATAAAAATTATTGCCAAATACAATAAGACCTTTGTATAAATCAAGCACAATTTATAATATACACTATTTTATATATGCTCTAAACAGTGCTTGATTTGTGCAGACAATATATCATAAAAAATTCACTCCACTGTATTAGCCTTGAATGACAATTCTTAATTTTCAATTAGTGGCTAGTGCCTTCTTCTTTGGTAATTTTATTGTAAACATTATATTTACCAACTGGTTTGCTCATCTTTAATCTTTTAATCTCTTTGAGTGTTTTTGCATCATAAATTATAACAAAACCATCTTTTTCCCAGATGCTCAACCAAGCATTTTTACCGTATCTATCAAATTCAATATGGGCAGATGTTTTATTTTTAATCGGCATAATAGTTTTGATTATCTCTAATTTTTTTTTGTCAATTATCATCATTTTGTCCTTATCCGGACCGAAAAATACATCAGCCCAAGCATAGAGGGAATTTTTATGGGAGCGCATAAAAAATCCAATGCCTTCTGTTTTTATCTCTTTGATGGTTTTCCATGTTGTAGTGTCAATAATTGAGATTGATTTTTGTTTTAAATTGGGGGTAGCTAAGACGACAGTATTTTTATAATTCCAGGTAATGCCAGATGATAAATGAGGCATACCGGCTAATTTTGGTGTGGCAATTTGTTTGCCGATATCCAAATCAATCACGGCTGATTTGCCATCTCGAGAGGCGCCGATAACCTGCACATAATTTTGGTCAAAAAAGAAGTCATCAAATTTTATTTTGCTGTCAATTTTTCTGATAGGGAACATTTTTATCTGTGCATCTCCTTGAATTTTGTTGTAGTCGTGAGTCCATTGTCCGAAACCCGCAGGCGGTGGATTTTGATAATTTATTTCCCAAATTTGTTCTATATCTTTGAGAGCTAAAACGAATGAACCTCGTGGAGTGGCATCATATACCGCTGACACCCGAGAGCTTTTACCCATAAATTTAACAGGAATAATTTTTAACAAATTCAAATTTTTAGCATCCAAGATAACTAATGTCCGAGGTAAATAATTTGCCACCGCCAGATATTTTCCATCAGATGAGACCGCTGCATTACGAGAGTTGATACCGACCCTTATCTCGGCGACCATTTTGAGATTATATAAATCAAACATACTAATCCAGCCGTCACGTGCTGTGATATAAACGAACCTGCCATCTGGGGAGAATTTAGGGCCACCGTGCAGAGCAAAACGGGTAACAAAGCGATATAAAACCTTAAAATTGTCCCCATCCACAATACTAATATGATGGTCACCTGACTCGACCACGACAAATAAATTTAAAGGGTCGGATTTAAAAATAGGTTTTGCAAATTTTTTATTATCAACTAACTGTGGATTGTGTTTGATATAACTTGATAAAATTTGTTTTTTTTGCCAAATTATTTCAGGGGCTGGTGAATAAATATAATCTATAATTTTATCAATTTGTTGATCGTTTAAAACTTTGTTAAAACCTAACATTTGAGTAGCCGGCAAACCATTTTTAATGATATTTTTGGCTTGATTTTTTTTAACTCTTTTGAGGTTTTGTGACAAAAGTGCGGGGGCAGATATACCGGTTCTATCAATTCCGTGACATACGGCACAATGTTTTTGGTATAATGGTGATTTTTTTGGTTGGGCGTGCGATATATTTATCAACAACAAGCAAAAAAGGATGGCACTTTTTTTTAACATTTTTAAACCTTTTATGAAAATTATAATTTTATTTTTATCCTGTTTTTATGCAGGTTTGGTGATAGCAGATGCCACAATAATAACTCCCCCCTCTTCAATTGCTAAGTGGTATAAACCACAAAATAAAAGACAGGTTTGGTTGCATAATATGTTTCAATTACGCAGGGCACGCCATGCCGTAGGTGATTATGCTATGGCAAATAATAACAAATTATTAAACAAATGGTTGGAAAAATATCAAAAATCTTATTTAAAAATCTCTCAAATGGTGCCAGAGTTCAAAGACGAGGTAGATTTAAAATTATTGCAAAAATTAAAACAGGCAGCAGCCGACAAAGATTATAATGCAGTAAGTAGCACCTTACGCCAACTTGATAAAACTTGTAATTCTTGCCATAATGATTATCGGGCAACGACAGTTTTATTATACCGTAGTGCTGATTTTAAAAGCCATAAAATAAAAACAAAAAATGGCGATATAGGTTATAAAAAATATATGCTTGAATTAACCCATACAATTAACCGCATCAAAATTGCAGTCGCTGATGACTTACCGCAAAACGCCAAAGCACAAATTAAAGAATTAAACCAAGGCATCGCTAATTTGTCAAAAGATTGTGATACCTGCCACAAACAAAAACCACAAGCAGATGATTATTTTAACCAAACCATAAAAAATAAAATAGCCAAATTACAAATTCATTTAAAAGAAAATAACAAAAAAGACCTTAACAAAACTTTGGGATATATAGCCGTCAATGCCTGTGCTATCTGCCATGGCACCCACCGCATAAGTTATGATATTAAACAACAGATTTTAAATCGGTAAAGCTGTTGCAGTATTATTTTTATCAAGGTGATTTTGTAAAATTGATTTATGAATATCTGATGTAGGTAGGTAGTTTATTATATCTTTTAAAGTGATTATGGTGATTATTTTGGTGTTGTATTGTTGTTGAATTTTGTCAATCGTGCTAAGGTTTGAATCAGGTGCCTGTTCCATCCGATCCAAAGCGATTATAATCCCTGCAAGGCTTGCATTGTCTGCTTGTTGAATTATTTTTATAGCCTCAATAATGGCAGTTCCTGCGGTGATAACATCATCAATGATAACAACTTTTTTATCCGCCAGAGGATATCCGACCAGATCGCCTCCTTCGCCGTGATTTTTTTTCTCTTTTCTATTATAACACACTCCTATATTTTTTTGATAATTTTGTGATAATATTAAAGAGGTTGCACTCGCCAACGGAATGCCCTTGTATGCAGGACCGAATAATACATCATATTCTGCTGTTGAGTCTTGCAAAGCCTTGGCATAAAATTTGGCTAATTTTAAAATATCAGAGCCAGTATTAAACAAACCCATATTAAAAAAATAGGGGCTGCGTCGTCCTGATTTCAAAGTAAAGTCGCCAAACTGGATAACATTTTTTTCTAAGGCAAATTTGATAAAATCTCGTTGGTAATTTTTCATTATGAGACCTTTACATAAAATTTTGCATTATATCACAACTTAAAAACAAAATACAAGCACACATTACATAAAACTTCATTTATGCCAAGGTTTTTGTAATGTTTTTATAATACAGAGGGAATATTATAAACATTATTAACATACAGATATTAAAAATTATTGTGCCACCTAATTTGTCCCAATAAAAACCTGCCAACGCACTACCTATCGCACCGCCGAGACCATAACTTAAACTCAAATAAATAGCTTGTCCGCGAGATTTATTATTTCCTTTAAAATATTTGGCGATTAACATAATTGAGGTGGCATGAAAAACCCCATAAGTTATGGCATGCAATATTTGAGCGATAAATAACAAGACATAATAATCAACAAAAAAGCCGATTATAAACCAGCGTACCGCTGTGATTAAAATCGTGCCGAGGATTAAAATTTTAACATTCCATTTTTTGATTATTCTTGCCATAAAAATAAACATTATAATTTCACTTATAACGGCACTGCCCCAAAAAAAACCGATAGCAGATGATGAGTAATTATGCTCTGATAAAAATATACTATGAGACCTTTGCATAATCAAATAATTTTCCATTTGTTTTTTCTTAAAACCATTTTTTTAGTTTTTTTGCCAGATTAAATCATTTTTTGTCAATTTTTTGTAAAATATTAGCATATTTTGCCTA
>QNFE01000021.1 GCA_003645455.1 Gammaproteobacteria bacterium
ACGGAATGACAGAAGTGTCGTCATACTGAACTTGATTCAGTATCCATTCCCCTCGAGTCGTCATACTGAACTTGATTCAGTATCCATTTATGTAACAAGACCGTCCATGTGGTTGAATGGATTAGAGTTCCTCACTGCGTTCGCAATGACTGGTTTTTTCGTCACTGCGAAGCACGAAGTGCTGTGGCAGTCTCTTAAAAGTGATCGTGCATCCCTCTGAGAAATACTGTGTTAAAAGTCAAGTATTTTTTTAATTTTTTTTAAATCATTTCATAATTAGTTGCAATCTACCATAGAAACATATAAAATATTGCTACCCCCCCCCCCCACAAAGGGTGAGGTCTCTATCTCATCCTTTATTATGATTAAACTGGCAACAATAAACATCTCTTTTTTGACAAGGGAGCATGCCTCCTTGTTGGTTCTCGCATAAGGCTGAATGCATGTATTTAACTGCTAAGTTAATAGTATGAGACCTTTGCATAATTCAAGCACAATTTATAAAATACATAAAATGCACCTTTTTACAGCAAAAATTTGTCAAAGGACTTGCCATTTTCTTCATTTTTGCTATAAAAATGCACTATTTTCTGCATTCTCTAAACAGCACTTGAATTATGCAAAGGTCTCAGTATAAGTTTGTCACTGAGTAAAATAATAATATTTTAAAATTTGATATTTTGTATAATAATCTCTATTTTTAATTTTTTGGATTTTATAAATTATGTCTTTGGATTATCTGCATTTAATAAACGACAAAATTAAAACTTTTTGCCGAGGGAAAAATATTGAAAATTATAGTGTCACTATAAGCCAAAGCGATGGTTTATCTGTCTCTATAAGAGAGCAAGAGGCTGATGTTATAGAGCATAATAATGATAATGCTTTGATTATTTGTATCTATCGTGGGCAAAAAAAGGGCATTGCTACTACTACTAACTTATCACAATCTAGTATTGAACTTGCCATTGAAAAAGCTCGTTATATTGCTAAATGGACACAAGATGACAAATACGCAGGCTTGCCAGACTCCGAAGATTTCGCAACTAAATTTATTGATTTAGATACCTATTATGATGATAAAATTAATGTTGATAAAATGATAAATGCCGCTTGTATAACCGAAAAAGCAGGGTTAGATGTGGCTGGTATATCTTGTGCTGAATCTGTTGATATTGACAGCTCATTTTCCACTACTATGTTATCCAATAGTTTGGGGTTTACAGGTTATGCTCGTAGCTCTCATTATGGATTATCCGCCACAATGATAGCTGCGAAAAATGGCGACAAACAAAGAGATGGGGAATACTCCATCCACAGAAAATTTAAAAGCCTTGATGATGCAAAAACAATCGGTATCAAAGCGAGCAAAAAAACTCTATCAAGGCTTAATCCGGTAAAAATTAAAACTGGAAAATATCCTATAGTCTTGGATGCCCAGGTAGCAAAAGGATTATTCGGGACTTTTATATCTGCTATTTCAGGCTCTAATCTTTATAATAAAAATAGTTTTTTACTTGATAGTTTGGATAAAAAAATATTTTCCAAGCAAATAAACATCCAACAAAAACCCTTTGTTCGTGGCTTATGGGGGTCTGTTAATTTTGACAATGAAGGAGTCGCCCCCCAAAATACTCAAATTATTAAAAATGGTGTCTTGCAATCGTATCTCTTGTCATCATATTCTGCCCGCAGACTTGGATTAAAAACCACTGGTAATGCAGGAGGAGTGCATAATTTATTTATAGAACATAATAACAAACTACCCCAAAAACAGCTCTTAAAAAATATGGATAAGGGATTATTTATTACCGAAACAATTGGAATGGGAGTCAATTTATTAACCGGTGATTACTCCAAAGGTGCCACTGGATTTTGGGTAGAAAATGGTAAAATTTGTTACCCTATATCGGAGTTTACTATTGCTGATAATTTGAATAATATTTATAACAATATTATTGCTGTCGGTAACGATATTGATTACAGAGGTAACATTTTGACAGGATCAATTTTTATCAAAGAGATGATGATTGCAGGAACATAAAAAATGCTATCAGATAAAGATAAAGAGAAAGCATCCACAATCGATAAATTGTTACAAAAAGCTAGGATACAGCTTGATAAACAAACAGACGAATCTAACCCGACATCTGCTTTGGATGTAGCCCAAATCTTAAAAAACATTAAAGCCGATAAAATTGCTATTATTGTGGCTATTTTATCAAGCGACAATTTAAAATCACTAAGCATTGATGAAATCAAAGAATCTTATGGTTCACAAATAAGCAAATTAGTAACGAGTGTCCGCCAATTAAAATCATATAACGAACACCAAATTACATCACCTGCGCAATTATCCGGCTCTATTAAACCACAACAAGCAGAGACAATCCGTAAAATGATTCTGTCAATAAGCCATGATGTTCGTGTTATTTTAATCGTATTGACGGACAGATTAAATAGATTAAAAAATCTTAAAAAAGAAGATTATCAAACTCGTCTTAGGGTTGCACAGGATACATTAAATATCCATAGCCCTCTTGCTAATCGTTTGGGTTTAGGTGTTATAAAATGGCAATTAGAGGACTTAGCATTTTCATTTTTAGAACCACCAACATATAAAAAAATTGCTTACCTCTTGAATGAAAAAAGAACCCAAAGAGATAAGTATATACAGGATGTTATTCAACACATAACGAGCATTTTAAACAATGGAAATATTAGTAATTTTCAAATAAATGGTCGTGCTAAACATATTTATAGCATTTGGCGTAAAATATGTAAAAAAAATATCAACATCAATAATTTGTTTGATACCAGAGCTGTGCGAGTTTTAGTCCCATCTATTGCAGATTGTTATCAAGTTTTAGGAATTTTACACCATAACTTCAAGCCGATTCCAGAAGAATTTGATGATTATATTGCCCGCTCAAAAGAAAATGGTTATGCCTCATTACACACAGTTTTAATCGCCAAAGAAAAAACAGTGGAGGTGCAAATTCGCACCTATCAGATGCACGATGATGCAGAATATGGGGTTGCTGCCCACTGGGCGTATAAAGAAAATAGTAGTGAAAACAAGTCAATGCAAAAGACCATTAACTCTGTGCGTAATATCTTAGATGATAAAATTGATGATGAAAACTTGTTATCCGAACTTAAAATCAATCTTTTTTCTGATAGAATTTTTGTTTTTTCTCCCACAGGAGAGGTGTATGATTTACCACAGGGATCAACCGCTCTTGATTTTGCTTACAATATTCATACTAATGTAGGACACAGGTGCAAAGGAGCTTTGGTAAATGGCAACATCACCTCTCTTAACAAACAACTTACCAGCGGTGACACTATAAAGATTCTGGTCTCTAAAAATCCTGACCCTAATCGTAACTGGATGAATGCAAATACAGGTTATCTGTTTGGTGCCAGATCACGCTCTAAGGTTAGAAATTGGTTTAACAACATCGACAATGATTTGCATATCGAAACTGGGAAATCAATTTTTGAAAAAGAAATATCAAAACACAAAGAAAAAATTAAAATCCCAGATATAATTCAAGCTTTAAAAATTGAAAGCATTGAAAAATTACACCAGAATCTGGGCAAAGGAACTATAAACGAAAACCAATTAACAGAAGCAATCTCTCGCACTGTAAATCCTATAACTGAAAAAGAAAAAATTATCATTGATAAAAAACCTTTGCCGTCATTATCAAAAACCAAGATTAGTGTCTTAGGGATTGATAATTTATTACACTCCTATCCAAAATGTTGCAAGGCTACTGTGGATGATGATATAGTGGGTTATATAACTCTTAGCAAAGGGGTTAGTATCCATAAAGCGAATTGCAAAAATATTTTAAAATTAGATACAGCAAGACGACTGCGATTGATTCCTGTAAGTTGGAGTTTTGCTGAAAAAAAATCAATCAATTCAACAATTACAATCTTAGCTTATAAAAGACAAAATTTATTATCCGATATTACAACTATTTGTAACAACTCAAAACTCCATATAAACAACATAAATTCGTCTACAAAAAAAAATAACAAGCAAAATGATAATGGTAATAATCTAAAAATGATTATTAAAATTGAAGTTACCGCTTTGCATCAAAAACAATTGATAGCCTTGATGGATAAAATATCAGGGACGATAAATATTATTAGCCTATCTCATAAACCATAGAATCAGTCAACAAAAAAAAGAAGTTGGTAGATAGCAAAAGAAATTATAATCAGTCCTGCCACAGAGCGAATATATTTATTTTGAATATACTTCTTAAAAGAATTAGAAAAAATTCCTACCCCCATCATAGCAGGCAAGGTTCCCAGCCCAAAACTTATCATTATGATAGTGGCATCAAAAACACTCGTAGCAGACATAGCCCAAATAAGTGCGGTATAAAGCAGGCCACAAGGTAACATACCCCATAAAATTCCTGCTATAAAAGCAGTTGGTATATTTTTAATGGGGATAAATTTTGTAGCCATAGGTTGAATCAGGTGCCACACAAATGCTCCTAATTTTTCTATTCTTACTATGGCATAAACCCACCAATTTGCCAGATACAGCCCTAATAAGATCATAATCATACTGCTAAATATGATAAATATTTTGCGAGAATCTATGCCAATTATGGAAGATAAAAATATTCCAAATAAAGATACTATGCTACCTGTTATAACATAACTTGTGATTCTACCAAGGTTGTATGCCAATAAATAAGAGATAATAATTTTGTTTGATTTATTTTTTGCAGTTGTGACACTGAGTGCCATAACAATAGGACCACACATTCCGATGCAATGACCGCTACCGAGTAACCCCATTATAAATACCGACATTAAGATTGAATCACTTATCATAGGAGAGTTCTAAAAATAGGATAAATTTGACTTAATTAACCTTTCCTAAAAAGATGCTTTTGCGAAAACTTTTCATCATTTCTGTTGCAGTCTTTTTTGTATTTACTTCAATAATACTAAACTTTATATCAGTAGATTTTTGGGTAAGATTTTTTTTATCCGTGCTGACAAATACTGTTGTGGAGGTAACTCTTCCTGCTTCGGCTTTTATATTTTTTATTTCACCTTTGATTTTTAAATCTTTTAAGATATCGCTATCCACCCTAACATCAACATAAATATCTTTGGTTTTTTTGTTAAGAATCTTTAAAGTATATCTGTTTTGAATTGAGCCGTCGCTTTGTAAAACATATAAAGGTTGTCTGGCATGCAAAACTTTTAACTCCAAAGCATCTTGTGAACTTAAACCATAAATAATTCCAAAAATAGACAACAAAAGAACTAAGTTATAAACCCAGAATCTTGCTCGTTTTAAAATTGGCACCTCATCATGACCCATAATACCCTCCCATGAATCATATTTTATAAGACCTGTGGGTTTGCCAATTTTTTGCATAATCTCATCACAGGCATCAATGCACAAAGCGCACATTATGCAACCTTCTTGTTGGCCTGCTCTTATATCAACTCCTGTCGGACATACAGCTATACATTGCTTGCATTCTATGCAATGCCCATTACCCTCCACCAAATCTCCTTTTTTAAGCCTGCCTCGTGGTTCACCTCTTAAAACATCATATGATGGCACAATTGAATTTTTATCCACCATTACCGCTTGAATACGAGCATAGGGACACAACCAAAAACAAGTTTGCTCTCTCATAAATCCTGCTAAAATAAAAGTGCCAACAGTAAACAAGGCTATTGTTGTAAATGATGCTGTGCCGAGATTCAATAAAAAAACATCACTCCATAGAATATAAACATCATAAAACCATGCTACAAAACTTATGCCAGTGAATATTGATATAATCAGCCATAAAAAATACTTTAAGGATAGTTTGTAAAATTTTTTAAAACTAAATGAGGCATTGGCAAGTTTTTTTTGTTGCGATGGGTTGCCTTCAATTTTAGTCTCAATCAGAGTAAATATATCTGTCCATATAGTCTGAAAACAAAAAAAACCACAATAAACCCGCCCTGCTAAGGCTGTCACTACTGCCAGCAATATCGCAAAAAATAACAATAACAATGCTAGTATCCAAAAATCTTGGGGCAGGATAGTTAGTTCAAAAATATGAAATTGACGATTAGGAATATCAAAAAGAACTGCTTGACGATCTCCCCAGCGCAGATATGATCCAAAGAAAAATAATAGCCAAATGGACGAGGCGAGCCATTTTAATTTACGAAACTTCCCAGCAATTCTTTTGGTGAATATTTTTTGCTCACCCGTATTGATATGCACCTCATGGACATCGGCATATATCTCTTCAATCGTTTTATTGTTATCAGTAATTTTTGTCATTTTTGTTCCTTGTATAGGCTTGATAAAAAAAAGGGGGTGGAGATTATCAAACTTTAATCTCTACCCCCACCTCTTTATTCTATTTTGTGCGTTTAATTTCTATTTTTTTTGCTATCTTTATTTATTAGTATTTTAATCTTAAAACTCAAAAATACGATTATAACAATACAAAAAATAACAGCGGCAATAGAGCCTATCATTACATAATCTATCATAATTACTTACCTCCGCCAAACATATGCACATAAACTGCTAGTTTTTTAATGTCATCTTTTGATAGCCGATCTTTAAATCGTGGCATTTCAGCCATACGAGTTTTTTTATCAGAGACATCATTTACTCCGTGAGATATAGTTTGTTTGACATCGTCTATGGTTCCATTACCAAAACGCCAAATTCCATCGGTAAGATTTGCCGAACCCAAAACTGTCATACCCTTGGCATCGGCACCATGGCAGGCAAAACAGGCTTTTTCTTGAAATAACTTAGCGCCTGCTTCGTTTTTTTTACTGTTTGATAAACCAACAACATAGGATGATAAGGTCATAATCTCATCTTCTTTTAACATTTTGCCATGGGCTGTCATTATACCTTTGCGACCGTTGGTTATAGTCTGCTCGATGGTTTCTATATTGCCGCCATACAGCCAGTCATCATCGGCTAAGATAGGATAATCAGGACCACCTGCTCCACCTGTGCCGTGGCAAGCTGCACAGTTATCGCCAAACAGGACTTTGCCAGATGCCTCAACATATTTTGACAAATCTTTATCTGTCAATATTTCTTTAGATGTTTTCTTTTTGATTTTATCCTCAAAAGGTTTTCTGATTTTGTCTAATTCTGCTAAGCCTTCTTTATACTCGCCAATTGATGTCCAGCCTGTCAAGCCTGCGGTGGCATCAGTTATTAGTGGATACATAGGGTAAATAAAGCCATATGCAAAAAAGAATGCGATACTCGCCCATAAAGAAATCATCCACCATCTCGGTGGTGGGTTGTTTAACTCTCTTAGGTTATCATCCCAAATGTGTCCAGTATTATCTTCACCTGGGAATGGGTTTTTTTTATCTGTCATAATTTTTCTCCTAAAATTTAATCGTCCATTATAATAAATTTATGCTTCTCTAACTTATCACGATTTTTTGGACGGAACACTTTGAAATATGCAATAGCCATCAGTATAAAAATTATTACCGTGACGGATAAACCTATCCAATCGTTAGTTGTCATTGCACTGTAATCTGTATAAAAATAATTACTCATTTTATTTCTCTATTTTCGGTAATCAACACCTGGTTCAAATTTGACCATGGTTCCCAATACTTGTAAGTATGCCACCATAGCATCCATTTCACTCTTGCCTTTAATTTTTTCGGCACTCTTTATGTCCGCATCTGTATAGGGAACACCTACTATTCTAAGCCCCCTCATATGATTTTTTATCTGCTCTACGTCTAATTTATTTTCAGCAAACCAAGGGTAGTTCGGCATCACCGATTCTGGCACAACTGAGCGAGGTGCTTTTAAATGGTCGATATGCCATTGATTAGAATACTTTCCACCAAGTCTGGCAAGATCGGGACCTGTTCTTTTTGAGCCCCATTGAAATGGATGATCATACATTGATTCTGATGCCAAAGAATAATGTCCGTAACGCTCTTTTTCATCCCGAAACGGTCGTACCATTTGTGAGTGGCATAGATAACAGCCCTCTTTTTGATACACATCACGACCTGCCAACTCCAATGGTTTATAAGGACGAACACCATCTCCTGCTTGCCAAGAATCTAAGGTTTGGTTTTCTTTGCGATCCCACTTAACCCCTGGATAGGTATTATGTTCCATAGTTTTTTCTAAATAAAACAATGGCACAATTTCAACGATACCACCAACGGACAAAGCAATTGCTAGAATTATCAAAAAACCAAATATATTTTTCTCCATTCTCTCTTGTATTCTCATAGTATATATTCTCCTAATTTTTATAATTTTACATCAACAGTTTTAGCCAACTGGATTGAGCCTGCCTTTTTTGCCATTAATACTGTAAGAATAACATTATATAACATTATAACAGCACCGAGGAAGAACAACAAACCTCCTACAGCTCGCATCGCATAATAAGGATGCATGGCTTCGACACTTTCTGCAAAGGTATAAGCAAGAGCTCCATATTCATCATAGGTTCGCCACATCAAACCTTGCATAAGCCCTGACACCCACATAGCTACAACATAAATAACTGTGCCAATAGTTGCCATCCAAAAATGAATATTGATAAGCTTTTCTGAATACATTTTAACATGAAAAAGTCTTGTCATCATATGATATATTGCACCCATTCCAACCATTGCCACCCATCCCAAAGCACCAGAGTGGACATGTCCTATCGTCCAGTCTGTATAATGAGATAAAGCATTAACGGTTTTGATTGACATTATAGGTCCCTCAAAAGTAGACATGGCATAAAAAGCCAGTGATATAACAAAAAATCTTAAAACATAATCAGTACGCAACCTATCCCAAGCACCCGATAATGTCATCAAGCCGTTAACCGCTCCGCCCCAAGATGGAATAATCATGGCGATGGATACCGCAGCTCCCAAGGATCCCGTCCAATCTGGCAAAGCGGTGTATTGCAAGTGATGAGCGCCTAACCAAACATAACCAAACATCAAAGCCCAAAAATGAATGACGGATAAACGATAGGAAAACACTGGTCGATTAACCTGTTTTGGCACAAAATAATACATTATGCCTAAAAAGCCCGCAGTAAGATAAAAGCCCACGGCATTATGTCCCCACCACCATTGAATCATAGCATCATGGACACCTGAAAAAATTGAATATGATTTAAATAAGCCTACTGGAATTGCCAAGGAATTTACGACATGCAAATAGGTAATCATTACCATCATTCCTAAGAAAAACCAGTTTGATACATAGATATGAGAAGTTTTACGATGAATTATAGTCATCACAAAGTTAAATAAATATGATAACCAAACCACAGCAATAGCAATATCAATCGGCCATTCTAATTCGGCATATTCTTTTGATTGGTTGATTCCTAATGGTAGAGTTATAACAGCGGCAACTATTACAACATTCCAACCTATAAAGGTAAACCATGCCATTTTACTGCTCCATAATTTAACTCCGCAGGTTCGTTGCACTGAATAAAATGCCGTTGCCATCAAAACACAGCCACCAAAAGCAAAAATTACTGCATTAGTATGCAGAGGACGCAAGCGACCAAATGATAAATAAGGGCTGTCCAAATTAAGCACAGGCCAAGCTAATTCTGAGGCGATATAAACACCTACCAAGGTTCCCACAACAACATAAACAACAGCCATTACAGTAAACCAACGCACAACATCAAAGTTATATTTTTGTTCTGCTACAGCTTCCATATAAAACTCCTAAAAATAAAAAACACCCATCATATAATAAACTAAATCAATATAATATGTCAGTTATTGATTTTTTTAGATATTAAGAAGTTAAAAAAACAATGTGTTTCTTTAAAATACAAAGACTTACGATATTATAAATCATACTATTTTACTTGGTAAAAAGCACTATTGTTAATGTTTTTATATTTTTATTGATAAATTGAGACCTTTTGCTTTAATTACAATGAGACCTTTGCATAACTCAAGTGCGATTTAGGATAATAAGAAAATAGTGCATATTTTATTAAAAAATGAGGAAGCTTGCAATCTATTGGACGAATTTTTTGATAAAATAGGTGTATTTTATTGTTGTTATAAATTGTGGTTGAGTTATGCAAAGGTCTCACAATAAGATATAAATTTTAATTGGAAGTTTTTTTGATAATATGCAGACTTTTATAAATATAAAAAAACATCGAATAAATGGTAAGAATGGCGGATGCATATAGTAAAATAATTCCGATTTCATAGTTTGGCATTGATAACAATGGCTGTTGATAGAGCATAAAACCCAAGGCTAACATTTGAGAGGTTGTTTTTATCTTACCGATAAAATTTACCGCTGTGCTTCTGGTTTCTCCTAATTTTGCCATCCATTCACGCAAGGCAGAAATTATAACCTCACGACAAATTATTACCATTATCGGTAGAGTCAGCCAAAACTGTGGATTATCCTCTAATAATAACAACAAAACAACAATCACGAGAAGTTTGTCCGCCACAGGGTCTAAAAATGCACCTAACTCTGATTCTTGATTTAAAGCACGAGCAAGATAACCATCCAACCAATCTGTTATTGATATTATAGCAAACAATAGACAGCTAAAAGGACGAGCATTTTCAATATCGCTATAAAACAATATTATGATCAATGGCAATAACAAAATACGCATGGCTGTTAGTGTATTTGGGATATTTATTTTCATTTTTTATGTAGTTGTTGATAAATTGTCAAAGCTAAGTTTGTTTTTATGCCAGGGACTTTTTCTAACTGCTGGATTGAGGCACTTTTTATGCCGTCAATGCCACCGAAGTATTGTAACAAATTTTTAGATCTTATATCACTAATACCTGGTATATTTTTTAAAATTGATGATTTTATTCTTTTTGCTCTTTTTGCTTTATGGGATAGAATAGCAAAGCGATGAGATTCGTCTCTGATTTGTTGCAACAAATAAAAACCCTCATTCTTCATAAAAGATATTTTTTCACCTGTGGGTAAAAGAATGCGATCACAGGCAGCTAATCTCTTTTCTCCTTTGAAAAGTCCTATTGGCAATACAGATTCTATCCCTAAATTATCCAATATGTCTTTTGCTTGTTGTAGTTGTCCTGCTCCACCATCAACCAACAAAATATCCGGTAAATCCTTATCCTCTTTTAGCAACCTACTATATCTTCTTTGCAAAACTTGCCTCATAGCAGCATAGTCATCACTCTCTTTGATCCCTGTGATATTGTATTTTCGGTATAGTTTTTTACAAGCACCATTATTATCAAAAACAACACAAGAGGCAACAGTATCTGTTCCTGCCAAATGGCTAATATCAAAACATTCAATTAGTTGTGGAACTTGCTTGAGTTTTAATATTTTTGTTAGTTTTTTAAATTTATTTAACATATTAAATTTTGAGTTTAAAAAACTGTTTAATGATAATTGGGCGTTTTTAATAGATAGGTTTAAAATTTTTTTTTCAAAATTTTTAGGATTATTGCTAATTTTACATTTGATATTTTGCTCTAATAATGTTTGCTCTATAATTTTTTGATTTATAATTATTTTATCAGGAACACCAGATTCCAAATAGTATTTTGAAATAAAAGCATACAGGACATTATCTATAATTTCTCCTATGGGTGATTTAGGATAAAAAATACGATTGCCTTCGTTTTTATTATCTCTTATGTAAAAAACACAAATGCAAAATTTATTATCTTTTTTAATGCAAGCTATAATATCTATATTTTTTTTAATGCCACTAATTTTTTGCTCTTGTCTTATTTTTTGTAAAAATTGAATTTTATTACGATAGATAACGGCATCTTCATATAATAATAGGGACGAGGCTTGCTCCATATTCTTAATTAGATTTTTGATTATTTTATCATCTTTGCCGTCGATTAAACTTGTGGCATTTTGAACATCATCTTGATATGATTTATCACTTATCAAAGAAACACAAGGAGCAGAACAGCGATCTATTTGATGCAACAAACAAGCACGCGAGCGATTGTTAAATACAGTATTCTCACATAACCTTATTTTAAAAATTTTTTGTAATAATGATAGGGTGCTTTTAGCAGCGGTTGTATTAGGATATGGACCATAAAATTTACCTCTTTTTTTAATGACACCGCGATAAAGTTTAAATTGTGGATAGTTATCGTCGCTTATTTTGATATACGGATAACTCTTATCATCTTTGAATAAAATATTATACTTAGGACGGTGTTTTTTGATTAGGTTGTTTTCCAATACCAAGGCTTCATTTTCCGTCTCTGTAATTGTTGTTTTTATGTTGCCAATCTGTTGCACCATTTGAATCGTTTTGTTGTCTGATGCTTTGTTAAAATATGTCGTTAATCTGTTTTTTAAATTTTTTGCCTTGCCGATATAAATAATTTTATCATTAATGTCAAGCATAAAATATACCCCTGGCAAATCTGTCGTTGCTGATAAAAATAATCTATAATCAAAAGACAAAATTAAATCTCCATTTTGTTTGAAAGTTGCGATAAAGCCCAGTCTATATGTTCCGATAATATAGAGTTTGCATTATTTTTTTTACTCTCTAATGCTTTAATTGTTGATAAATCAGGTTTTGAGTTGCCAAGGGCTATGGCGATATTTCTTTGCCAGTTGACAAAACCTGCACGATAAATTGGTGAGCCTGCGGTTTTTTCTTTAAACTCTTTTTCGCTGTATGCAAATAATTCTAATAAATCAATGTTATCAAAATTATGGCGGGCTTTAAAATCATTTTCACAAGTATTTATGGCAAATTTATTCCACGGACAGTATAACTGACAATCATCACAACCGAAAATTCTATTACCAAATTTTTTTCTTAAATTTTGCGGAATAATACCCTTATATTCAATACTAAGATATGATATACACAACCTTGCATCAACTTTAAAGGGGGCGATTATGGCATTTGTCGGGCACATATCAATACAGGAGGTGCAATCTTGACAGTATTCTTTTTTATAGGGTTCATCCGGAGTTAATTTTAAACTTGTATATATCTCGGCAAGAAAAAAAAACGAACCTGCTTTTTTATTGATGGTTAGGGTATTTTTACCAATCCAGCCGAGACCTGCCTGCACTGAAAGTGGTTTTTCTAATACCGGAGCAGAATCTACAAAAACTCTGTTATGGCTTTGAGGGTATGACAACTGGATTTCATTGATTATTTTTTGTGCTTTTTTGCGGATTAGTTTATGATAATCACGCCCTCTGGCATATAAGGATATATAGGCTTTTTGTCGTTGTGATAATAGGTATATATCTTTGTCAGTAGGCAACGAGGCATAATCCATTTGTAGGCAAATTATGCTGTTTAGGTTTTCAAATAACTCAGATGGATTTATTCTTTTTTCAATATTATTTTCTAAATAAATCATCTCGCCGTGATGTTTTCTATCAAGCCATTTTTTAAAATACTCTCCTTGTTTGCTTAGATTAAATTTGCTAAAACCAACACGATTAAAACCTTGGTTTTTAGCAATTCTGATTATTTGTTGCTTTAATGACATTTATAGAACTTACAAATGTCATTTATTGTCACTTAAAATAAGCGATAGCAAGCAAGAGATTATATTATTTAGCAAACTTAATAAAAGATTCTTGATCTGTTGATACCTCTGCCATAACCTCGGCGACAACCCCACCAAACATAGCACCCATAAGACCTGCATTCATTGTGCCAATATATATTTTACCATCTGATTTTTCATACACAGATACAGTGCAAGGCATAAAAACTGATAATTTTTTATTTTTATCATTTTTCATCATTCTATAAGCATGATTGCCTTGACATAAGTTAATCAATGTAATGGGAGGAACATCGCCGCCACCATTTTTTTTAATTGACTTATGTAGTTGTTTCATGCTGGGAACAACCCACCCTTTTGCCAAAGCATTTTTCTGTATTTTATCGACGGTTTCTTCCATGTTATATGGGCTTGCTGTTTCATGTAACATCATACCTGCCATCATATTCCAGCCAATTACAGCTGTTCCTATAGCTCCAACCACCACACCCACTACTGCACTTATTACATTTTTCATAATACTTATCCTAATATTTAAAGTTAAAACGAAATTGTTCTAAAAACACACAATAATACATTGTTATAAATTTGATAATTTTATATTATAGCGTCCCATTTAGAACTCCATATTTCATCATCAGCCAATGAAACATTGCAGAAAATTATAACCTAACTTTATTATAAAAATCAAGTTTTTAATTTTAATAACTTGCTCTTTTAAATTTTTGCACTCATGGTTATTTATTTTTTGATGCTGTTTGTCAATTTTTAATCATCAACCATTAGCTGTCAATTAAGAGCTTCTTTTGCGTAAAATTGTATCGCGAATTTCTCTTTTTGTGGTTTCGTGATCTGTGTTATAGTGCAAACCACGGCTTTCTTTACGAGATAAGGCACTTTTTATAATGAGTTCTGCATTTAAAGCTAGATTTCTGAGCTCTAATAAATCATGAGTTATTTTAAAATTGCCATAGTATTCTGATATTTCTTTTTGTAAAATATTTATTCTTCGCAATGCACGTTCCAACCTTTTATCGGTGCGAACTATACCAACATAATTCCACATAAAACGACGTAATTCTTCCCAGTTGTGTGATACCACCACTTCTTCGTCTGAATTTATAACTAAACTTTCATCCCAGTTAGGAATATCAATTTTTTTAGACGGTGGACTATGAGGAGTATTGATAATTTTTTTAGCAGCAAATTTGGCAAAAGCAAAACACTCTAACAAAGAGTTGGATGCCATCCTATTAGCCCCGTGCATACCTGTGGAGGCACATTCACCCACAGCATATATATTTGATATTGAAGTTTGTCCGTGCATATTTGTCTCTAATCCTCCACAGGTATAATGAGCCGCAGGCACAACCGGAATCGGCTCTTTGGAGATATCAAAACCAAAATTTAAACACTTGCGATAAATCATAGGAAAGTGAGTTATTATAAAAGCTTTTGTTTTATGAGATATGTCAAGCAAAACATGGTCTCCACCTGTTCTTTTCATCTCGTAATCTATCGCACGGGCCACTATATCTCGTGGTGCCAATTCTTCCATTTTATGAAATTTTCTCATAAATCTGGTGCCGTCTGTTAGTTTTAAAATTGCTCCCTCTCCTCGCAAAGCCTCGGATATTAAGAATGATTTGGCTTTTGGATGATACAGACAGGTGGGATGAAATTGAATAAATTCCATATTAGCAACCCTACAGCCTGATCTATAACCTATTGCGATCCCATCTCCTGAGCTGGTATCTGGGTTCGAAGTATATAAATAAACCTTGCCTGCACCACCTGTGGCGAATATGGTAAAACTTGATTTTATAGTCCTGATATGATTAGTTTTTATATCTAAGACATAGGCTCCTACACATTGTTTTTTATCAAAGCCATCTAACATTATAAGGTCCACTACATTGTGATAAGGCAAAATTGTGATATTAGGATGATTGCGAGCTTTTATCAAAAGATTGTTTTGCACCTCAGCTCCTGTGGCATCACGAGCATGCACGATTCGGCGGTTAGTGTGTCCTCCCTCACGGGTAAGGTGTAATTCTCTGCTGTGATTTAATTTGGTAAAATTAATACCCTGTTCTTCTAACCACTTTATAATACTTGGAGCCTGCACTACTGTTTTGGCAACAACTTCTTTTTTGCATAAACCTGCCCCTACTTTTAGAGTATCTTCAATATGAGAGACAAAGTTATCATTTTTTTTATCCATAACTGCCGCTATACCACCTTGGGCGAAGTATGTGCTCCCAATCGTTGAGTTTGATTTTGAAATAACTATGACTTTTTTGTGTCCTGCTATACCTAAGGCCGCACTTAAACCTGCTGCCCCTGAACCTATTATCAAAACTTCTGTTTCTAACATGATGCATATTATATGTTATAATTGTTTTTTTTTAAAATAATTTAAACTTTTTATCATATTATATGTCCATATCCTTACAAACAAAATAAAAAAATGCAAGATTTTGATGACAAAAAACTGATTAGATTGGTGCAAAAAGGACAAAAAGAAGCTTTTGATATTTTGGTTATAAAATATCAAAATAGGGTAGCAAACCTTATAGGTTCTATTGTTAAGAACAATGACATTGTGCCGGACTTAACCCAAGAAACTTTTATCAAGGCCTATCGTGGCTTAACAAACTTTAAAGGAGACTCCACTTTTTACACTTGGATTTATCGAATTGCCATCAACACAACTAAGAGTTATTTTATTAACAACAAAAATAAAGTCTTGCATAATGCCATCAAAAAAAATAGCAATGTAGATGCTGAAAATGATTATAATTTTGAAAAAGAATTGGTGGAATATGAAACTCCCGACAAACACTTAAAGTTAAATTTAATTAAAAAAATGATTGGAAAAACTATCAATAATATGCCTGATGATTTAAAAATCGCCATCTCTTTAAGGGAATTTGATGGTTTATCCTACGATGAGATAGCAAAAATTATGCTATGTCCGTTAGGCACGGTTCGCTCGCGGATATTCAGAGCGAGAGAGACGATAACCGATAAGTTAAAAACAATTCTATAGAGACCCAAAATGAAAAAAGAAAATATATCGCAGTTTTTTGATAACGAAAATATTGATTATAACGATCTAAAAAAAATAATAGAGTCTGATTCTGCTAAAAACAAACTATGGTATTATCAACTCACAAGCGATGCTTTAAATGATAACTATTTTTTACAAAACAAAACAATCTACAACAACATAACAAAACATATTCAAGACAAAGAGCCTCGTATTTCATCCCCTGCAAAAAAAATATTTACTTTTGGGTTTAGTTTTCAAGCAAAGCATTATGCGATGGTAGCCTCATTAATGCTGGTCTTATTTTTGGGTTTATTTTATTTTAATGATGCGACACAACAAAATTTTAATCCTATAGAAACCACAGTTATTGAAAAAAGTACAACTAAAGACCTAATAGCACCATTTTTCCTAACACAACAACAGATAAGTAGCGATAACTTTAACATCAAAGGAATTCCAGATAATTATAAAATGTTATGGGCAACTAGATCCATTGATGATAGTGGTCTCAAAATAATAGAGCATAGATTATACTCAAATGGCAAAAAATATTTTTCAATATTTATCAATAAAAACCAATCAATTATTGCTATGAAACCTGCTATGCTGACACCACAAAATAGCCAAAAAGAAGTTCAGATTATCAACAAGAATAATAAATTAATTACATTTGTAGGTGATAAAAGCAATAAAGATTTACAAGGTTTTATCAGTCGCGTGTCAATGGAATAAAAATAATATGAGACCTTTGCATAATTCAAGCACAGCTTAGAATAATAAGAAAATAGTGCATATTTTATTAAAAAAAGAGGAGAATAGCTTGCTATTTGACGAATTTTTTAATAAAATAGGTGCATTTTGTTGTTGTTATAAACTGTGCTTGAATTATGCAAAGGTCTCAATATGATAAAAAATCAAGTTAAAGTCGTAGGAATAGATAAGCAACATTTGCAAGTTATATCTTGTCAAAATAAAGTTTGTGGTGGTTGCTTACAATCAGATAGTTGTGGGGTGTCAGTTATAAATAATTTTTTTAAAAAGACCCAAAAATTATTTTATATAAAAAAACAAAAAAAGCAAAATGTCAAAATAGGAGACATAATAATAACAGAAATAGACGAGAGCAAATTATTTAAAAAAGCTCTTAGTGCTTACATAACTCCCATAGTTTTAGCTATCATTGTATCTTTTTTAACAAGCCTTATAACTCACAATGATTTGTTTTTACTAACAGGGTTCTTCTTTGGTTTATTCATCCGAGCAATTATCCGCAAATTTAAGTAATTTATTTACATAGAGACCTTTGCATACAAACCAAAAGAGAGCTTTCTGTCAAAACACCCACTATAAAATTATTGTCATCCGATTTTAATTTGAATCATCTCGTTGATTCCTTCGTCTCCTGATATATGCACGGCACAGGCGATGCAAGGATCAAAACTGTGAATTGTGCGTAAAATTTCTATCGGTTGTTTAGCGTCCAAGAGTTGATGATTATCCATCAAAGCTGCCTCATATGGTCCGCGATTACCGTCTTTATCAATGGGTCCTGCATTCCAGGTGGATGGCACAACAGCTTGATAATTAGCAATTTTTTTATTTTTTATCACTATCCAGTGGGCAAGCGCTCCTCGCGGGGCTTCCATAAATCCGACACCTTGACATTCATCAGGCCAGCTTGATGGACTCCATAATTCATTATTATGCACAGATAAATCACCTTTTTGAATATTAGAGATCAAAGAAGATAACCATCCTTGCATTTTGTCACCGATTATTTTGGTCTCCAAAGTGCGAGCGGCAGTTCTACCCAAAGTTGAAAACATAGCAGTAATAGGCACATCTAATTCTTTTAGTGCATAATTTGCTAAATCAATTGTGGGTTTGTGTCCTTTGGCATATAACATTAAAATTCTTGCCAGAGGTCCGACCTCCATAGGTTTGCCACGCCATCTCGGAGACTTCATCCATGAATAACTTTTATCAATATCTAACTGCTGATAAGGAGGTTTGGGTCCTGAATAGTTAAGATTGGTCTCACCGTCATATGGGTGCAATCCTGTATCTTTGCCACCTTTATAATCATAGTATGAATGACTAATAAATTCTTTAATTTGTTCCGGATCGTTAAGATCTACGGGATGAATTTTAGATAAATCCCGATCCAAGATAACTCCACGAGGAATAAAAAAAGAGCCGATGTCGTTAATATCTTTGTCTGGAAAATCACCAAAAGACATAAAGTTTTTAACCCCTTCACCGCGCTTGAACCAGTCTTTATAAAATTTTGCAATAGTTATGGTGTCTGGCACATAAACCTCATTGACAAACTCCATCATTCTTTCTATTACATTTGCTATCATCTGTAAGCCATTTATATTTAAGGCTGTTGTGCTTGATTGATTGCTGTTGATACTGATAGGAGATGGTGCACCACCGACTACAAAATTTGGATGAGGGTTTTTACCACCAAAAATTGTATGAATTTGCACGACTTCTTTTTGCCAATCTAATGCTTCCAAGTAGTGAGCCGTTGCCATTAAGTTCGCCTCCGCAGGCAATCTATATTCCTTATGCCCCCAATATCCGTTGCTAAAAATTCCCAATTGCCCTGATTCGACAAATTTTTTCAACTTTTTTTGAACATCAGAGAAGTAACCAGGCGATGATTTTTGCCACTTTGAAATTGAGGTCGCAAGGCGTGAGGTCTCCGTAGGATCTGCTGATAAGGCTGATACCACATCCACCCAATCCAAAGCATGCAGATGATAAAAATGCATAACATGGTCGTGTACATATTGAGCCGCTATCATCAAATTACGAATTAAATTAGCATTAACAGGAATTGGATATTTAAGAGCATCTTCAACCGATCGCACCGAGGCTATACCGTGTACGAGGGTGCATACTCCGCATATTCGCTGAGCATAAGCCCAGGCATCTCGTGGGTCTCGTCCTTTTAAAATAGTTTCAATGCCTCGCACCATTGTGCCTGCTGAATAAGCTGATTTTATATTTTGGCTACCGTCAATCTCAACTTCAACTCGTAAATGCCCTTCAATCCTTGTTATGGGGTCTACTACTATTCTCTGGCTCATAATTATTTATCTCCTAAAAATTGGATTAGAATTTGATACTGTGCTTGTGTCTCTGCTTGCTCATCACTTTTTCCATCAGCAATTGATGCAAAATTGCATGCCATTCTTGCATACATAGCACTATCATATGCAGAATTTTGGTTGCTTCTATTTGCATCCTTGACACAGCTTAGGGCAGATTTTGCGACGAAATGTTCCGCTTGTGCCGCCCAGTCTGTATCCGTTCCACATCGAGCATTGGTTTCCACCACCATGGTTTGAATTGCAGTTTGTAAATTTGCATATTCCTGTTCGGTAGCATTTTTATTGCTTGCAAGAGTTAGAAGTTGTTGATATTTTTTCTTATCAGTTAAGCCCATAACATTTTGCAAAAAAAGTGTTGCTAATTTTCTATTTTGCAAAGATGACAATTCATCAATTGTGGCTTTAAATTGTTTGTCATTTGTAATCGTTTTCATTGTTTTGCCTCCTTTTTTAGTTTTTGTTTGGGTTTATCCACCAAATGTTCGGCTAATAATTCTGTGAGCCCGACAATCGGCATATCCATATTGTAATGCTCGACACCTTCTTCTAAAACAATCCTGCAATTAGCACAGGCCGTAACCAAGGTTGTTGCTTCGGTTTCTTCAATTTGTTTTTGTTTGGTTTTAAAAGCTTTAAGGCGCAATGGTTCGCCCTCTTCAATCGCAGATGCACCGCCACCGCCACCACAACACCAATTTCTGGCACCGTGATCTGTCATTTCAGTAAAGTTATCACTTACTTTTTTCAATAGTCTGCGTGGCTCATCAATAACTCCGCCTTTTCTTGCCAAAGAACATGGGTCGTGAAAAGTTAGTTTCTCCTTTTCAAGCCCTTCGGTAGGCAACAATCCTGCTTCATTGAAACTATCCAATACTTCTAAAATATGCTTGACTTCAAAATTATATTTTCTGCCGATAAGATTTGGCCCTTCATAACGTATCGCTGTAAAAGCATGGCCACATTCAGGGCTAATAACTGTTTTTACTTTTAATTTTTCAGCAGAGTCCACGATTCTTTTGACTAAGATTCGAGCAATATCAGACGAACCGATTTGAATTCCACTATTTGTTGCCTCAAATGCTGTCGAACTTATTGTCCAGGTTTTACCCGCTTGTTTGAAAATCTTAGCAATCGCCTCCAAATATTCTGGAAAGTTAATAAGCTCCATTGAAGACAATAAAACCATGTATTCAACATCACTTTTATCAAGATTTATTGTAATACCAGTTGCTTTTTCAGCATGTTTTATCTGGGCACTCAAGGCATGCAAAGTAAGACCCATCGGGCTGCCTATTTCCACCGCTCGGTTTGATGCGCCGATTAAACCTGCAGGAGCAAAACCACCTGCTGCCATGCCTTCACGCATCTTACGAATCATATAAGCGATATCATTTCCCACAGGGCAGACCATCGAACAACGAGCGCACATGGTGCAACTGTTATAAACTAATTCTGTGTGCTGTTTTAACTCTTCGTTCGTAATTTTTTTGGATAAACCTAAGAGCTTTTTTAATCGTCCAAACAGAGTATATTCTTGCTCCCATGCTCTTCTGAGCGGTTCTAATTTAGCGATGGGGGTATATTTTACATCACCAGTTTCTTGATAAAAAAGACAGGCATCGGCACACATACCACAGGATACACAGCTTGAAAAAAACGATGCAATTGGTGCATCTATCATTTTTACAAATGAATTTATTCCTTTTTCTAATGTTGCATTACTCATAATTGAACTCCTTTGCGACCTGAAATAGTGCCACTATAATATCTTGCCATGAAAAATGTAAAACTGTGTGATAATTTACTAAATGGTAAAACAATTAACAACAAATCTACACTTAAAATATGCAAGGCGAGGATTAAATTGTATGGCAACAATAAATGATTGTATGCCATATAACCGCTTATAATCGGTAAAAATGTTACAATCCAAGCAACATAATCACCAGATGTTGTGAGAGCCTTCATCACAGGATGGGTAAACCTATGCACTAAAATAACTATCATTGAAAAAATAGTTACCACAGTAGCAAAGTTTATAATTTGTGATGATAGTGGCGACCAACTCAAATCAATTAGCCTATCTATGACAGTTATATGAGGGGCAAGTAAAAATACAACGATAAATAAACCAACATGAAAAATTATCCCATTGACAATCAAGAATCCTCTCTTTGTCATCATCTCATAAGACGGAATTGAACGAGTAAATATTGTTTTGATGCCAATTATCGTAGGGTTTGCTTTGGGTTCTGATAAATCTTTTTTGCGACCGAGTGAAAAAATTTCAAAAAGTCTTAACAAAACACCAAAAATAAAAATAACCAAGGCTATTTCAAACAACAAGCCTTTTGATAATAATAATAAACTCATGTAATCATCCATGTTAAGCCTCCTCTTGTTTTAAATCTTTAATAGTGACAGGTTCAGAATTTTTAAGTGATTTTGCTTTTTTGATTTTATTCAAAGCAGTTGCCGCAACTCCTACTCCTACCCCTGCCACTGCTGCCATTGATATTGTCTCTGCCGATACCACAGGAGATGCCATTGATTCATAAAAACCACCAGAATCCCAAAAATCTTTTTCAGAGCAACCGATACAACCGTGTCCTGATTGAATTGGAAAGGATACACCGCCATTCCATTTTTCAACCGCACAGGCATTGTGAGTCATAGGACCCTTGCAACCTAATTTATACAAACACCAACCACTTCGTGCCGCCTCATCATCAAAATTTGTCGCAAACATACCCTTATCATAAAAAGGCCGACGATAACAGTTATCATGCACTGATGAGCCATAAAATGCTACTGGTCTTTTGTATTGATCTAATGTCGGAATGCCGAATGTCAAAACATGAGCTAAAACTCCGGTTATTATATTTGGAATAGGCGGACAACCTGGAATATTTATAATCGGTTTGTCTTTGATAATCTCATCAACACTTACCGCTCCTGTGGGGTTAGGCTGTGCCTGGGGCAAACCACCAAAGGCCGCACAACTACCAAGACTTACAATAGCCATAGCATCTTTGGCATCTCTTTTTAAGATATCAAGGTTGGTTTCTCCTGCAACAGTTGAGTATACTCCACCATCTTTGATAGGGATTGAGCCATCTACAATTAAAATATACTTGCCTTTATTTTTTTCAATTGCATTGTGTTTTGCCTCTTCGGCGGCTGACCCTGATGCTGCCATTAGGGTGTGTTGATAATCCAAGGATATGAAGTTGAAAATAAGGTTTTCCAAGGTTAGTTTGTCGGCACGAGTAATCGCTTCGGCACAGCCTGTACACTCTTGGAATGATAACCAAATTACAGATTGTCTTTTAGTGTTTAACAGTTTTTCAGGCAATTGATTTGCCATAACAGGGCTTAACCCCATAGTGCTTGCTAACACCACACAATATTGTAAAAAAGAACGCCTGCTGATTCCTCG
The DNA here is from genome assembly GCA_003645455.1 of Gammaproteobacteria bacterium. Lineage (GTDB taxonomy): Bacteria > Pseudomonadota > Gammaproteobacteria > QNFE01 > QNFE01 > QNFE01. The sequence continues at coordinate 23,192 of QNFE01000021.1, forward strand.
ACGGTTTAATTCATCCATAAGTGTTGCATTTAATTTTTGCATATAATTCATTCCTTAAAAGTAAAAATAAAATCTCTATTTATGCCATTTTGCCAATAATTGTGATATTGTTTCAATAATAGTATCCATAGAATCCAATATCACCTGATTAGGTTGGTCTCCCCAATCAATAGTTTTAGGTTGCACTCCAATTAAAGCTCTGTTTTGTGGCAACTTATCACTCAAAAGAGCAATTTTTAATATGTCGGTTAATCCTACCTCATGAACTGATGATTTTTTACTTGATGATATAAAACTATCTAAGTCATCGTTTTCAAACATTCCAACACTACCTGCTTTTTTGTGAAGCATAGCAGAATCTACAACTATTAAAGATTCATACTTTTGCACTTCTATCGCTAGTGGAAAACTCAATGTTCCGCCATCTAATAACTTTATGTTTTGCAAAATAAAAGTGTTTTTATTATTTTTTAAATATTCAATGACATAATTTCCTATGCCCTCATCCGTTAAAAGTTTATTACCAACTCCTAAAATTAGAGTCGGATTTTTCGCTATTAATTTCATCTTTTTTTATATTTTTAAAATGTGCCTATATTAAAATAAAAAATAAATAAAATCATCGTTAAATAACAACAATTATTGATTTATATCAAATGTTATACATGTAATGCCATTTGTAGATGAAATTCAGGAATACAATGTGGTGTTTTTAGAAATTTTTGGGATAAATAACAATTAAAATCTTAGATTCAGTTCCTTAGCAGCTTTTAATTCATCTAATCTTTTTAGTTTTAAATTATTAGGAGCGTTTTTTAATAAATCTGGATTATTCTGTGCCTCTTCGTTTATTTTTATCATTATTTCAACAAAATTATCAAGCTCTTGTTTTGATTCGGTCTCCGTAGGCTCGATTAAAAAGCATTCAGGCACAAGTGAGGGGAAATATACTGTTGGCGGATGAATGTTGTAATCTAATAATCTTTTAGCTATATCAAAGGCTGTAACCCCTGTCTCTTTTTTGAGTTTATTAAAACTTATAATAAACTCATGCGAGCATAATTTTTTTGGTTGAAAAATATCAAAACCTGCTTGCTCTAATTTTGTTTTTAGATAATTTGCATTTAAAACCGCAATCTCGGAAACTCTTTTCAAGCCCTCATTGCCACATAATTTGATATAAATATATGCGCGAATTAAAACCCCTACATTACCAAAATTTGCCGTGAGTTTACCGATACTATTTTTATTGTCTGCTTTGTGATATTCGCCATCTTTTTTAATTATCACAGGATTTGGCAAATAATCTTTTAATTTGGCACAAACTGCGATAGGTCCTGCTCCTGGTCCTCCTCCTCCATGAGGAGTGGCAAATGTTTTATGCAAATTGGTGTGAATTATATCAAAACCCATAATAGCAGGATTTGTTTTACCCATAATAGCATTGAGGTTCGCGCCGTCATAATATAATAATGCCCCAGCTGCATGGATAGTTTTACTAATTTCTATTATGTTAGGTTCAAATAAACCCAAAGTTGAAGGGTTGGTAAGCATAATCGCTGCTGTTTTTTCGCTGATAGCTTGTTTTAAATCATCTAATTTTAAATCACCATTCTCACAAGTTGGGATTTGAATAACATCAAAACCTGCCATTTTTGCCGAAGCAGGATTCGTGCCATGAGCGGCATCTGGAATTATTATTTGAGTTCGTATAGTCTCATTTTTATCGGCAAAATATTTTTTGATGATAAGACAGCCTGCTAATTCGCCTTGTGATCCCGCCGCAGGGGCGAGAGATACCGCATCCATATTGGTAATTTGTTTTAAATCCTCTTGCAAATTGTATAAAATCTCTAATGTTCCCTGAGATAGATTTTCAGGTGTTTGGGGGTGAATATCAGCAAATTCAGGCAGACTTGCTAAGCTGTGACAAACCTTAGGATTATATTTCATCGTGCAGGAACCTAAGGGATAAAAATTACCATCAATTGAAAAGTTTTTAACCGATAATCTGGTATAATGACGGACAACCTGTGGCTCTGATATATTCGGCAACCCTATTACACCATCTCTGGCATACTGTCGTGGCAAATCTTTAATTTTTGGATATTTTATCGGTTGATTTTGGTGATATTGATTTATTAACATAGTGTTTTTATATTTTCATTTATGGTATCAGATAAAATCCGCATATCATCGCAGGTTGTCATTTCAGTAGCAGTTATAAGCAAACAATTTTTTAGATTTGGATAATTGTTTTCTAATTTTATTCCCATTACAATATTGTGATTAGAAACAGATTTTATGAGATCATCAACGGTTATAACATCATCAATTTGAATGACAAACTCATTAAAAAATGGAGCATTCCACAGGATTTTTATATACTTGTTCTGTTGTAAAATCTGTTGTAATTGGTGCGATTGTTGCCAATTTTGCTGGGCTAATTTTATCATCCCATCTTCACCCAAAAGAGACAAAAAAATTGTGGCAGCGGTTGCCATCAAACCTTGATTAGTGCAAATATTAGAGGTAGCTTTGGAGCGGCGAATATGTTGCTCGCGTGCTTGTAGGGTTAAAACATAACCTATTTTGCCATATTCATCTGTGGTTTGCCCCACTATTCTGCCTGGCATCTGGCGAATAAATTCTTTTTTGCAAGCGAGAAAACCCAAATATGGTCCACCTGATGAAAGTGGCACGCCTAAACTTTGTGCCTCGCCTGTTGTAATATCCGCACCACTCTCGCCCCATTTGGCAGGTGGTTTTAAAATAGCAAGAGAGATAGGATTTACGACAGCTATCACAATTATATTATTTTGATGTGCCCAGTTAGTAAGATTATCAATATCCTCCAAATTACCAAAATAATTAGGTTGAGGAATTATTAAAGCAAAAACATCATCCGCTTGATTATCTTGTGGTGATATTGTTGTGCCGGTTTTTTCATTATAATTTAATAATTCAATTTCAAAACCCTGATTTTGAATAGTAGTTTTTATAACATTTATATAAGCAGGATTTAATGCCTGCGGAATTAAAACTTTTTTGCTATTTTTATTTTTTTTATTGATACGCTTTGCCATTAATACCGCTTCTGCTGTGGCTGACGCACCATCATAAAGTGAGGCATTAGAGACATCCATAGCAGTGAGCGCACAAATCATTGATTGAAATTCATAGATTGTTTGCAATGTTCCCTGCGAGCATTCGGCTTGATATGGAGTATATGAGGTATAAAATTCACCGCGCGAGGCAATTTGCCACACCGCAGATGGAATATAATGATGATATGCCCCACCACCTGCAAAGTTTTTTATGTTGCTCGCATTTTTGGCAGCTATGTTTTTGATATAAAGTGAGGTTTGCATCTCATCTTTACCGCTATCTATGTTTAGATTATCACAGCGGATTTCAGCGGGAATATTAGTAAAAAGATCATCAATGGATTTTATACCAATGTCATCAAGCATCTGTGTAATATCATCTTTATTATGGCAAATATAGGGCATAATAATAATAATTAGTCTTCTTCTATGCTTGCTTGATATTCAGCAGATTTCAACAAATCATCCACTTCGTCTTTGTTGTTAATTTTGATTTTCATAATCCAGCCTTCGCCATATGGATCTTCGTTAATGGTTTCAGGGTTATCTTCTAATTTTTGATTAACAGCGATTATTTTGCCACTTAGCGGTGCATATAAATCAGAGGCAGTTTTTACAGATTCAATAACAGCTATATCATCTTCTATTTTTACCTCGTCATCCAAAGACGGCAATTCTATAAATACTATATCGCCTAATAATTCTGCGGCATGATGGCTTATGCCAATTGTTGCCTCGTCATTATCATTAATCTGAATCCACTCGTGACTTTTGTTATATAATAAATCAGTTGGTACCATAATTTTCACTCTCCTTAAAAAAAAGTTATTATTAAAGTTATTGTTAAATTTTTTGCTTAAACAATGCCTTGATATAAATCATATATCGTAGGTGGCAGTAGCTACCACCAAAAAAAAGAATCCCGTCATTGCGAACGACCTGACCACTTGCTGTTTAAAGTGGTCAGGGAGTGTGGCAGTCTCCTTATAATTGAGAGTTGATAATGGATAATGAGTAATTAAAAAAACTCCGTCATAACGAGGCGGACGGATAAAAAAGAGGAACACGGAATAATAAACCGCCGTGGTTATCTCTTGTTAATATCCGTTCGCTACGATGAGATCGCTTTGTCGCTACCGCTCCTCGCGATGACGGGATTCTTTTAATTCTCAATTCTCCATTTTCAATTATCAATTAATAAACTCACTTTCCGCCACGAACCAAACGCACATAACCAGTATCGGTGCAGTCGTCATAATAATCATATCCATTGTAGAAATTCATCCTCCATGCATAGTTTGAATCAAAAGAATGAGGTGTAGACGACCAAAAATAACTAATAGCAGAAGCCCCAATAAAAGCATAATGATTGATAGCAGGTTTTTTATCTTTTTCAACAATGGTTTTTAACTCATCAATACTCGGCAAACGCCAATCATCAAAAGCTGCAAAATTATGATTTTTGGCATAGTCTAAGGCTTCCTGCCAACTCATCTTTTTGGTTTCATGGTGACGCTTCCACATTAAACCTGTGTTGTTATCAAGTGCCACATTTTCATCAATAATTTCAAATTTGCCTAATTTTTGTTGTAGCTCTAATTTTTGTTGAATTTTTATTTGTTTTTGTCGGTTTGTTTCTTGGTTTTGAATGGCTTGTTCTACTGCTGTATTTTGTAAAGACTCTACTCGCAACTGCATATAAACACTACGAGCTTTATCTTCATCAAAATTAGTTTTTGTCATAGCCTGCGCCCAAATCCCGGGTTTTTTGTTATCCTTGGCAATCTCATTCATCGCTTGCTCGTAAAACATTTCGGAGGCTTTTTGTTTGGCGAGTTCGATTTTAATATCGCTTACGGATAGATTAGAATTACCATCTACTATATCAGCGGTTCTGTCAAAGAATTTTTTAATTATACTCATAATTTTTTACCTTTTCTTGCATTAGTAAGATTGCTGTTTATCATATTTTGTTGGTTATTTTACTTGATGTTTCTAAATTCACCAATTGTTAGATTTAATATTTTTAATAATTGTTTTTCAACACCAAGGGATATATCTTTCGAGCCATGGTTTGGCACAGGGAAAGTATTTTTACCATCAGAAAATATAACATGTGATCCTTTTTGACGCACAATTTTATATCCTATTTTTGTTAATTTTATTTTAAATTCCCTATACTTGAACGGCATATTTTTCTACCGCGGAGTTCAATTTGTTTCTAATAATTCTTTCGTTGTTTACTTGTTCTAGATGAAAATCCATCATCATTTCAACAACGTTTTTTAATTCCATAATTGCTTGTCTTTCAGAATAAGCAAAAGCAAATAAATTTTGATGACCTGCTACTTTGGCAAGATAACCATCTCCATCTTTTTCAATAACTATTTTCATAATTTTTTTTATTTTTATTTGGTTTGTTTTAAAAATGAGAGCATTTTTTATTTAGTTGCTTTCAAACAAGCGACAATTATAACACAACATTAAATTGAAATAATATTTTTTGCTATATTCTGTTTCTAATCATCCATCTGCTTTCTAATGTTTTTTTCTGCTTTCTAATGTTTTTTTCTTGTTTGTCTTGTCTGCCGTATTCTGTAAAAGCCTAAAACAACCTCCGAGCCACAGAATCATGATTATAACTTAATTTTATAACCAGTTGTTTTTTAAAGGAATTATGTGCGGTAGCTTATGCACCACCTCCGATATGGGAAGCAATTCAAAATAGCTGTAAGTTTTTATTTTTTGTAGTTTTATCTTAAATAAAAAAATATTTATTCTGCCAATGCTACCTGTTTTTTAAACGGAAGAGAGCTTGTTATGAGTTCTTTTAAATCAAGAATTTTACTCGCACCGTCAATGTCAATACCTGTAATATTTCTATCACTATCATAATCAATAACAACACCGCCTGAAACCTCAAAACTCTCAATACTTTTGGTTGCCGATAAATCAATATATAAAGAATCGGTATCTTGATAATAATTTAGTTTTATGTTTTATTAAAAGATGACATAGGATTGGTAGCCTAATTCAATATTAGTGCTTGCAACTTTTTGCACCGAAAAACAACCCTCGCCATAGTCTTTCATACCGATTTGAATGGCATCATTTTCGCTTTCATAAAAACCTGAAACTTGTTTTTTGTGAAGTAAAGCATATTGGTTTAAATGATTTTTTTTAAAATCAGAGAGTTGAGTTTTAAAAAAATTAAAGTTATCATCAACTTCTTTTTTTGCATTCATAATTTATCCTAGGCGGATCCCCATCATAAGTGCAACACTCCAATAGGTTAAAAGGATATAATAAATCACTTTTTAACCTATCAAAATTAAGGAGTGATTATATGAAACAATATATCCAGTTAACCTGTGAGG
>QNFE01000022.1 GCA_003645455.1 Gammaproteobacteria bacterium
AAAGGTGGAGCTGATATTTACGAAAACTATCAATTATTATGTGGCACTTGCAACAGAATAAAAGGCAATCGCCCAATGGAATATTTAAGAATCAAAATCAAAAATCGCCAACAAATTATGAATGAAAAAATCACTTTTGGAGAATAGAAATGTTTAAAAAATTATTAGTGTTGTTATTAGTGCTGTCGTCATCTATGGCAGTTTATGGCAAGTGTCAGGTCCGAGGAACAGGGGATTTGGCAGTTATAATTGAGCGGGCAGCAGGCTCTGTTTTAGTGGTGGATACGACAGTAAAAAAACAACTTTTTCAAATCAAAGAATTAGGGGATTTATCCCATGCTTCGTTAGTATATTCAAGAGATGCCAGATATGCTTATATTTTTGCCCGTGATGGTGCTTTATCCAAAATTGATATTCTTTGTGGTAAAATTGTCAAAAGAATCAAACAAGCAGGCAATAGCATCGGTGGCGCGATATCGCAAGATGGCAAACTTATTGCGGTCTCAAACTATCAACCAGGGGGGATAAAAATATTTTCATCCGATGATTTAAAATTGATAGCCGACATTGCATCAACCAAAATTGACGAGAAAAAAAACTCAAAGACAGTAGGTTTAGTAGATGCTCCCAACAATAAATTTGTCGTAAGTTTATATGATACTGGCGAGAGTTGGATTATTGACACCAAAGATACCAAAGATATAAAAATCAAAAAATTTAAAAATATTGGCAAATTGCCCTATGATGCTCTGATAACCCCAAATGGCAGGTTTTATATAACAGGTTTGTTCGGTCAAGATGGGATGGCTTTGTTGGATTTATGGAACACTCAACAAGGGGTCAAAACTATCCTGCCAAATTATGGCAAGGGCGAGCAAAAACTACCTGTTTATAAAATGCCCCATTTGGAGGGTTGGGCGTTTGCCGGCTCTAAAATATATCTACCAGCGGTGGGTGCTTATAAAGTATTAGTAGCAGACACCGACAAATGGCAACTACAAAATTCAATCAAAGTGCACGGACAACCAGTATTTGTTATGGCACGCCCAGATGGCAAGCAAATCTGGGTAAATTATGCTTTTCCTCACAACGATACAATTGAAGTTATTGATAGCCAAAGCGATAAAATAATCCAAACATTTACCCTTGGCAAGGGAGCTTTACATATGGAGTTTAGTCCCCGCGGTGAAGAGATATGGATATCAGTGCGAGATGAAAATAAAATTATGGTTTTTAATACCAACACTTTAAAACTTATCAACACCATGGAGGCAAAAAATCCCAGTGGTATATTTTTTACCAATCGTGCTGGTAAAATTGGATTATGAGAGACCTTTGCATAAATCAAGCACAATTTATAAAACACACAAAATGTGCCTTTTCATAGCAAAAATTTATCATCACGAACGAAGTGAGGGACTCCAAAGGACTTGCCATTTTCCTTATTTTTGCTATAAAAATGCACTATTTTCTGCATTCTCTAAACAACACTTGATTTATGCAAAGGTCTCTGTAAGTTTTGGATAATATAGATGAAAAAATAATTAACAATTATCAGCGAAATTTGCCTATTACTGAAAACTCTTTCGATGTTATTGCCGATGATTTACAAATTCCTATCGATACACTGTTAGATAGAATAAAAAATTTAAAAGAGCATGGTGTGATAAGTCGCATAGGAGCAGTATTTAGGCCCAACACTATAGGAGTAAGTACCTTGGCTGCTATGGCAGTGCCAAAGGATAAGATCACAAAAATTGCCAAAATAATAAACAAATTTACCGAGGTAAATCATAATTATCAACGAGAGCATAGGTATAACTTGTGGTTTGTAATAACAGCTGATAGCCAAACTAACCTCAATAAAACAATTGACGATATAAAGAAAAAAACAGTTCACAGTATGTTAGTTTTGCCAATGTTAAAAGAATATCATATTGATTTGGGTTTTGATTTAAAACACAATCAGGCAAAAAATATCAACACCATTCAAGAGACAAAAAAAATTAAATTAAATGATGTTCAAAAAATATCAATCCAAGCCATTCAACAAGGCTTGCCGATTAAAAAAAAACCATTTAAAGCTCTTGCAAAAAATTTTAACATTGATGAAATTGTTTTAATCAATACTCTTTTAGAATTACAACAATTGTATATTATTCGTCGTTTTGGAGTGATTATCCGTCATCATGAGTTAGGATACAAACATAATGCTATGTGGGTATTGAACATACAAGATAATAAGGTAGATGGTGTTGGTAAAAAATTAGCAAAAATAGAAAATGTTAATCTTTGTTATCTACGACCAAGAATCTCACCAGATTGGAATTATAATTTATTTTGTATGGTGCATGGCAAAAATCGCCAAAATGTTATAAATTTAATCAACAAAATTGCCACAGATTATAATTTAAATATGCAAGATAGCCAAATTCTTTTTTCAACTCATCGTTTTAAACAAAAGGGAGCATTTTATATTAAAAACTCATCACACAAATAGTTATACCTTTTTCAAAAATAAACTAATCAAATTTATTGGGAAAGAGGGACAGTCCCCAAAGTGGATAAATATTAGGTTATGTTGTTTTGTAGTCTTTTTTTTGTGGGGGGACTGTCCCTCTTTTTTGCGAACAATTAGTTTGGTTTATTTTTGAAAATGGTATTTTTAAAGTTTTCACTTATAATCTGTTATTGTAGTCTACGATACGGAATCCATTCATAACACAGAGAAAATCTTGCTACATAAATGGATGCTGAATCAAGTTCAGCATAACGGCATAGGGGGAGGAAAAAGGTTTTACTGTATCAATGGAACTTTTGTTTTTTTGCCTCACTATGTATCATGTTGTTTTTCAGAGCAACGATTGCATTAAATCAATATCAATTATTTTTTTTAAGTTATTACCGTTGTTGTGTATGGTGCAGGGATTTTCGTTTTCTCCGAGATGATTGCAATGCAAAATACTTTTTGAAAAATCTTGTTTTTGTGTGTAGCTATTGTCTGTTATGATAGTTCGTATATCAGCATTTGTAGCGGAACATAGTCCTTGATACGAGTCTTCAATAGCAATGCAATCATCAGAGTTTAGTTTTAATTTATCTAAAACATATTGATAAATATCTGGTGCCGGTTTTTTATTTTGGACGATATCTCCTGCCCCAATTACCGCAAATAAGTTTATAGAATCGCTACCTAAGTTTGTTTTTAATAATAATTCAACATTTGCATAGGTTGTTGTTGTAGCTATGGCGAGTATAATATTTTTATCACGTGCTTCTTTTATGAGTCTAGCGATCCCAGGACGTAATTTTATATTACCCATTTTTAAAAGTTGCAAATAAAATTTTGTTTTTATTTTGTGAGTTTTTATTATAAAATCATTCAATGATTTTTTTGTCGGTTTAAAGTTTGGATGAGATTCTTTGATGTATCGCAATAATCTTTCGCGTCCTCCGGTCGTGGATAATAGAATGCCATATTCTGCGACAGACCAATACCAGTCAAGCTTTAATTCCTCGAAAGCAAGATTAAAGGCAACTCTGTGACCGTTTTTTTCTGTGTCCGCAATAGTGCCGTCAACATCAAAAACAATTGCCTTTAGTTTTTTCAAGTTTTAGTTTTGACCGTCAATTTTTTTAACTTGTTTGGTGGAAGTTGTTTCTCTTTTTGGCTTTGGATCTTGCTTTTCTTTGTTATTTTTTATAACATGTCCATCTGGCCATTTGGAAAAAGGGTAGGGCTTTTCATCAGATAAGTATGTTACAAATAATAACAATTTATAGACATAGGATACCAAAGAACTGCTAAAATTTTTAAGATTGCCATTTAAGTTTTTACCAAAAATAGTTAAAACAAATTGAAATATGGCAATAATACAAATAATGATACCAGTTATTTTGTAAAAAACTGCCATCATAATCATAAAAAAACCTCGTAACCAGTTGTCTTTATTAGTAAGACTTTTTTGAATGTCGCTCATAATATAATTCTCATAAAGTTTTAAAAAATTTATCCGCTACACCTATGACTTTGTCACAATCATCTATTGTGTGTGCTGTGGATAAAAAACCTGCTTCAAAAGAAGACGGTGCAAAGTATATCTTATTTTCTATCATAAAGTTAAAAAAACTATTAAATCTGTCTTGTTGACAATTATTAACCTTCTCAAAAGTGTCGATATTTTTATCTTTTGAAAAAAATAAACCAAACATGGCTCCTGCTTGATTGGTGCTAAAATCAATATTATGCTTATCTGCTTTATTTTGCAGTTTTTGCAAAAGATAGCTAGTTTTATTGTTTAAATCCGTGTAAATTTTTTCGCTATCATGTTGCAATATTTTTAAAGTTGTCAAACCTGCACTCATAGCCAATGGATTGCCAGATAGAGTTCCTGCTTGATAAACATCTCCTGTAGGAGCGATATGTTGCATAATATCACCTCTACCACCAAAAGATCCGACGCTCATTCCTCCTCCTACTATCTTGCCAAGAGTTGTAAGATCTGGCATGATGTTATAAACCTGTTGAGCCCCCCCCAAAGAGACTCTAAATCCGCTCATAACCTCATCAAAAATTAAAACAATTTTATATTTATCGCATAATTCTCGCAAGGTTTGTAAAAATTCTTTTTTTGCAGGAATGCAGCTCATATTGCCTGCCACAGGCTCAACAATAATACAGGCAATTTCAGCTCCTATTTGCTCACACACATTTGTTACTTGTTCGCAGTTGTTGTAATCCAAAGATAGAGTGTTTTTGGTTATATCAGATGGCACTCCTGCGGAGCTGGGTTTTCCCAATGTTAGAGCGCCTGATCCTGCTTGCACCAAAAGAGAATCGCTATGACCGTGATAACAGCCGGTAAATTTTATAATTTTGTCGCATTTGGTAAAGCCACGAGCCAAACGAATAGCACTCATTACAGCCTCTGTGCCAGAGCTTACCATGCGAACCATATCGATAGATGGATATATTTCACAAATCAATCTAGCTAATTCTGTCTCAATTTTTGTAGGAGCTCCAAAACTCAAACCAGATTTAGCGGCACTTATAACGGCATTTATCACATCAGGATGAGCATGACCTAAAATCATCGGACCCCATGATCCGACGAAGTCTAAGTATTTATTGCCATCTTCGCTATAAACATAGGCACCCTTTGCACTTTTGATAAAAATAGGTTTGCCACCTACGGATGAAAAAGCACGAACAGGGGAATTTACTCCACCTGGGATAAATTTATTGGCATCTTTGAAAAGATTAGAAGACGAAAGACTCACATCTTGCCTTTTTTAAGCGGAAATTGTAACACACCTTTTTTTTCGATGGGGATAGGAACGCCTTTAAATCCCAAACTTTCAACGGCACCAAATCTGCCAGTACCAACAAGTTTATAACTAATTGGGTTTTTGAATACATTTTGTAAGGATTTTGTGTCTTTGAAGCTAAAATTCTTTAAAAGAGGAATGATTTTGCTATATGCTAAATTAAACGGAACGGCGATGGTTTTGTTGCCATTGGCCGGAACTTCGCCTTGACCTGAAAGTGAGCCTTTGGTAAGAGAATCTTTAGCATCATTTCCTATAAAAATTTCATAATCAAAATTTTCTAATGGTAATGCAAAACTATTAGGATTCTTAATATCAAGGTTGAATACCAAATCGGCAGATGCTTTTTTGATATCGTTTTTGAGACTCATAAAGCTCAAAGGGTTGCTGGCAAGTTTGGTAAAAATATTAGCAAAATCAAGCGATATATTTTCCACAGATAAGGAGCTAAATTTAACCTCCGGATCTTTAAATTGCTCTCTTATGGTCTGGCAAGATGCGACAGATAAAGCAACAAACAACAGCAAAATAATCTTGTAAAAAATATTGAGTTTCATAATAATAATTCCAAAGTAAAAATCGGTATTATACAGCATTATTTATTTTAATCAATGGTTTTAATGCTTTTTTTAAACTTTTAAAAAGTGTGGGGTTGGTTTTTTCTTGCTGTGACAATAAAAATTTCATTTTTTCTCGTTGCATGGGTTGGGCGAAACAAGCAGGACAATTGTCATTAATTATCGGCAAATTTGCAGATTTTGCATAGTCTATTATTTGCCTTTCACGCACATATATCAAAGGGCGAATAATACGAATATCGCCATCTTTATTGGTGTAATTAGCCTTCATGGTCTTTAAGTTTCCATTGAAAAAAAGCGACATAAAAAAACTCTCTGCGATATCATCGCTATGTTGCCCTAAAGCTAAAATGTTACAACCTGTGGAACGAGCAATTTTATACAATAATCCTCGTCTCATCCGTGAGCAAAAAGAGCAAAAACTATTTTTTTTCATATGTTGTTGGGCTAATTTCTCCATAGGCTCTCTATGGATTTGATAAGAAATATTAAGTTTTTTAAGGTATGTTACTAATGGCATAGGATTAAAATCATCAATCATAGGATCAATCGTGGCAGCCTTGATAGAAAATTTAATCGGTGCTGTGCTTTGAAAATATAATAGGCAATGCAACAAAGATAAAGAATCCTTGCCACCTGATAACCCTAACAATATCCTGTCACCATCATTTATCATTTTAAACTCCATCAAGGCCTCTGCTGTGGATTTTAAAATCGTTCTCGGAGGTTTTATAATGTTATTAATTTTGCTCATAAAAATATTATTTTATATGTATTTAAGTATGTGTTATAATAGCAGATTTTTTATATAAAATTTTATGAATATTACAGAAGTTATTAAAAATCGTCACTCTGTCCGCTCTTTTTTGGATAAAAATGTTGCTATAAACGATATTAAAAAAATATTAGATTGCGTTAAACATTCTCCATCTGGCACCAACATTCAGCCTTGGCAAATTGCATCTGTAACAGGCAATAGTAAAAAAAATCTAACCGACAAAATGCAACAAGAATTTTTAAATGGAGTCCAGCCTAAGATGGATTATGACTATTATCCATCAAAATGGGTAGATCCATTTGCCTCTCGTCGTAAGGAATGTGGGCTTGCAATGTATAAAACCCTAAACATTAAACGCGAAGATAAACAAAAACAAAAAGATCAGTGGGCGGCAAATTATCGTGGTTTTGATGCTCCGGTTTTATTGTTTTTTTTCTTAGATAAGTCAATGCAAACTGGTGCATTTATTGATATTGGAATTATAATGCAATCCATAATGTTGTCTGCCACAGAGATGGGTCTTGCTACCTGTCCGCAGGCATCCCTTGCGATGTATCCTGATGTAGTTAAAAGAGAATTAAATTTTGACAGAAAATCAATCTTAGTGGCAGGCATAGCTTTGGGTTATGAGAATAAAAAAAATATCATAAATAGTTATCGCACCGACAGAGAAGATTTAAAAAAATCTACTAAGTATTTTTCTTAAAATAAAATCTATTATGCAAAGGCCTTATTATAACAAAAACACCAACATAACAATGCAAATAAGAATAAAAATTGTTAGAATATGTTTCTTTGTTTATTTTGTGTTATATAATTGAAAGTATTTATCCAAACCTTTGGTTGTCAAATGAATGAATATGATTCTGCTAAAATCATAAATCTATTACAACAAAAGAAACAAGTCCAACTTGTAAAAAACTATGCAGATGCAGATTTATTGTTGATGAATACCTGCTCTATTCGTGACAAGGCTTATGAAAAAGTATATTCCCAATTAGGTCGTTGGCGAAAAATTAAAAATATAAAACCTCATATTAAGATCGCAATCGTAGGTTGTGTTGCCTCCCAAGAGGGAGAATTAATTTTAAAGCGAGCACCCTATGTAGATGTTATTTGTGGCCCACAAACCTATCATCGCTTGCCAGAGTTATTAGAGCAATCATCTGTAAAACCTGTTGTTGATATAAGTTTTCCTGAAATTGAAAAATTTGATTCCTTGCCAATATCATCTGATAACAAAGCCACAGCATATGTCACTATAATGGAAGGATGTAGTAAATATTGCAGTTTTTGTGTTGTGCCTTATACCCGTGGCGAAGAGATAAGCCGTCCATTTGATGATATTTTGGTGGAGTGTAATACCTTAGCCGAGCAGGGCGTGAAAGAAATTCATCTGTTGGGGCAAAATGTCAATGCTTATCGGGGCATTATGCACGATGATGAAATCGCCGATTTAGCACTTTTAATAACAACAATTGCCACGATAGATAAAATTAAAAGAATCAGATTCACAACCTCGCATCCGATTGAATTTAATCAAAGGTTAATAGACTGTTTTGATAGTGTTAAAAAATTAGTCCGTTTTGTGCATCTGCCAATTCAGTCAGGATCCGATAGAATTTTATCCTCGATGAAAAGAGGGCATACCGTATTAGAATACAAATCAATCATAAAAAAATTGCGTAAAGTTTGCCCCGATATTACTATCTCATCTGATTTTATTATAGGATACCCTAATGAAAGTGATGATGATTTTCAACAAACAATCAAAGTGATACAAGACATAGGTTTTGATAATTCATATAGCTTTATATACAGTCCTCGTCCCGGCACGCCGGCATCTGATATGGTAGATAATATTGAGATGGAAACCAAAAAACAAAGGCTACAAATTTTACAACAACTAATTAAAAAACAATCTCTTGAAAATAGTCAAAAAATGGTAGGCACAACCCAAAAGATTTTAATTGAAAGACATTCATTAAAAGACGATAAGGTCCTCTCAGGCAGAACAGAAAATAATAAGGTCGTTAATGTCAAGGCAGATAAAAAATATCTCAATCAATTTGTTGATGTGCAGATAACAGCAGCTTATGATTATTCCTCAGAAGCGGAGCTTGTCAATGAATGAATTGAAATTTAATTTATCTCCTACAAATAACAATGCCCTGTTAAATCTCTGTGGTGTCGCTGATGAGAACATACAACTAATTGAAAATAATCTGGATGTTGTAATCAATAATATCGGTTTCAACTGGACTCTTAAATCTTACAATAACAATCTAATAGAAATAAAAAACCTTATAAATGATATGTATAAAACTGCCACCAAAAAACAATTAAAATTATCCGACATTCATCTATTAACTCGGGAAATTGATATGCATAAAGATGATAAAAATGATAAAAATAATAAAAATAGCGAATATAACAACAAACAAGTTACAATTAAAACCTCAAAAAAACAAATTATAGCTCGTGGTGTAAATCAAAGAGAATACATAAGAGCAATCCAAAAATATGATTTGACATTTGGTATAGGACCCGCAGGCACTGGCAAAACATTTTTATCAGTGGCAGCTGCTGTGATGGCATTAGAAAATGACGATATTCAAAGAATAATCTTGGTGCGTCCGGCGGTAGAGGCAGGAGAAAAATTAGGCTTTTTGCCAGGGGATTTAAACCAAAAAGTAGACCCATTTTTAAGACCCATTTATGATGCTCTGTATTTTTTTATGGGATACGATAAAGTCTCTCGTTTAATGGAAAATAAAATAATTGAAATCGCCCCTTTGGCATTTATGCGAGGCAGAACATTAAACAATTCTTTTATAATAATGGACGAGGCACAAAACACAACAACAGATCAGATGAAGATGTTTTTAACGAGATTAGGCTTTGGCTCAAAAGCCGTGGTAACAGGTGATATAACCCAAATTGATTTGCCGGTTCATATGTTATCAGGCTTAAAACACGCTCAAAAAATATTAAAAAATATCAAAGAATGTAAGTTTATTGATTTTGATTACAATGACATAGTTCGTCATCCTTTGGTTAAAAAAATAGTTGCAGTTTATGAGAGTGAAAATAATGACTGAAAAAGAAAATTATACCGCCACTGCCAACACTACAATTGAAAGTGCCCTAAACAATGCTTTGAATGCGTTAAATAGTGGCAGATTTAACGATGTTCGCCAATTATTACAAGCCCTATATCCAGAGGAGATAGCAGATATCTTAGAATCCTTACCCTTACCCCAGCGAAAATTATTGTGGAAGATGGTCCGTAGCGAGTTTGAAGGCGATATTCTAGTCGAGGTCACAGACGAGGTGCGAGATTCTTTATTGGAGGATATGTCAGTTAAAGAGATAATAGACGCCACCAAAAACTTGGCAGAAGACGATATAGCCGACTTTATTCAATCGCTACCTGAGCAAATTTTAAACCAAGTTCTTCAAAGTATGGATCAGGAAAACCGCCAAAGAATTGAGCGGGTTTTATCATATCCTGAGGACAGTGCAGGTGGCATTATGGATCTGGATACAATTTCAATTCGCTCGGATGTAAATTGTGATGTTGTGTTGCGATTTTTAAGAAAAAGAGGTGAGATTCCAAAATACACCAACATACTGGCAGTTGTTAATCATTTTGGTAAGTTTCAAGGCACACTTTCAATCCGTAAGTTATTAACCGCAGATGGCAATACTAATGTTGTCGACATAATGCGAGATAATGTAAAAACCATTACTGCCGACAAAAGCGCACTTGATGCTGCCCGTTTATTTGAGAGATTAGATTTAGTATCGTTAATAGTAGTGGATGATAAAAATCAAGTAATTGGCAGAATTACAGTTGATGATGCGATGGATGTTTTGGCAGATGAAGCAGAACACTCTTTGAAAGGTGCCGCAGGTCTATCCGAAGAAGACGATATATTTTTGCCGGCTTTTAAAAGCTCTAAAAGACGTGCAGTATGGTTGGGAATAAATCTTATCACAGCTTTTATAGCCTCTTGGGTTATAGGGCAATTTCAAGATGTCTTGCAACAGTTGATAAGTCTGGCAGTTTTGATGCCAATTGTTGCCAGCATGGGTGGCATAGCAGGAAGCCAGACCCTAACTTTGGTAATTCGCGGACAAGCCTTAGGGCAAATTAATAAATCCAATGCTCGCTGGATTTTAACCAAAGAAATAGCAGTTTCAATCATCAACGGGATTTTGTGGGCAAGTGTAATCGGCTTTATAAGTTGGTGGTGGTTTAGCCAATTTAATATAGGTTTTATCATAGCCACAGCGATTATAATAAATCTTTTTATTGCCTCTTTGTCAGGTGTTTTTATCCCCATAATTTTAAAAAAATTAAAAATTGATGCTGCCCTTGCAGGAGGAGTAATCTTAACCACAATCACAGATGTAATGGGATTTTTATCGTTCTTAGGGCTTGCGAGTATTTATCTTAAAACACAAGTATAATTCTATGAAAAACAACAACAATAACAACAAAGCATTTAATTTAAAAGATGATTATTTTTACCAGCAATGGCGAGAACAAAAACTCACCGACTATCCAACTAATATAACAGATTTATTAGTAAATGTTAACATGCCCCACAAAATGGATAAAGATGAAAAACAACAAATATTAACAAGAGTTAAAAAAGCCAATATGGCAATTTATGTCAGTGATATAAAAGATTCTGATATAAATATTCCTTTGCAAACAAGCGCTCAATTTGGTCTAAAAAATATCAACAGCAACTGGCTTGCTCAAAATAAAGGAGTAAGTTCTTTGCAAGTTGAAAAAAACAGAACAAATCAACACTATATCCCTTATACGAACAAAGCCATCAACTGGCATACGGACGGTTACTATAATGCCCTGGATAAACAAATTTATGCCCTGAATTTACATTGTGTCAGCCCAGCTTTCAAGGGCGGCAAAAATAAACTATTAGATCACGAAATAGCCTATATATTATTAAGAGATGAAAACCCTGATTACATTAAAGCCCTGTCGGATAAAAATGCGATGACTATTCCTGCTCGCGAAAAACCAAATGGTAAAATTGCAAGAAAAACGATAACTGGCCCTGTTTTTAGTGTCAATGATGATGGATTTTTACATATGCGCCACACAATTCGCAAAAAATTTATCCACTATGCTGATGATAATTTAACCTGCGAAGCGGTTCAGTTTTTAAATCATATTTTGCAAGATGAGAGCAATAAGTATATATTTTACGGCAAGTTAGAGGCAGGTATGGGTCTTATTAGCCATAATATTTTACACACCAGAGATGGATTTGAAGATAGCGAAAACCAAAAAAGATTAATATATCGCACTCGTTTTTTTGATAGGATAGACATTTTTTAGATTTTAAAAACATGAAACAAATTATAGTCACAAAAAATAAGACCCCAGCTAACTACAAAGAAGCGCTAATTATGGCAAATAAAATATCCGATGAGAAGATGGATGACCCTATGTTGATCTCTTGGTATGATAAAATAAGAGATTTTGAATCTCCCCAACATACCAGCGAATGTCACCAGGGTTCTGCTACCCCTGGGTATGTGGATCATGCAATAAATCATCAAGCAGTTTTAAAGATTGATTTTGATGATGGTAATTTTGTCTTTTTTTATGCGGATATAATATGAGCAATCTAATGAATACATATAACAGGCTTGATGTTAGCTTTACCCACGGTGATGGTGTTTATTTATACGATAAAAAAGACAACAAATACCTTGATTCTCTTTGTGGAGTAGCTGTCACATCAATAGGACACAATCATCCCCAAATAACCTCGGCAATAAAAAAACAAGCGACAAAATTATTACACACTTCAAATATATACGGCATCAAAAACCAAAAAAAACTTGCCAAAAAACTCTGTGAGTTAAGTGGATTAGACAAGGTATTTTTTGGTAATTCTGGCACAGAGGCGGTGGAAGCTGCCATCAAACTTGTCCGTTTAAAAGCCTATGATGAAAAAATAAAAAATCCCCAAATAATAGTTATGGATAATAGTTTTCACGGCAGAACAATGGGTGCATTATCCGCCACAGGCAATGACAAAATAAAAGAAGGTTTTGCCCCACTGTTAGAGGGTTTTATGCGAGTGCCATTTGATGATATAAAGGCTATCAAAAAACAACTCAAAAACAATAAAAATATTGTAGCGATTATGGTAGAACCTGTGCAAGGAGAGGGCGGCATCCAAATCCCTGCGGACGATTATTTAAATAATCTAAGACAAATATGTGATGAAAATAATTTATTATTAATATTGGATGAAGTTCAAACGGGGATGGGTAGATGTGGTAGCTGGTTTTGCTATCAACAATACGATATCCAACCAGATATCTTAATCCTTGCCAAAGCTCTAGGTAACGGTGTGCCAATCGGTGCGATAGTAACTAACAAAAAAACATCACGATTTTTTAGCCCTGGCAAACACGGTAGCACATTCGGTGGCAATCCTCTTGCAACCTATGTCGCAAGGGCTGTCATAAAAACGATTGAAGAGGATAATATCTTAGCAAAAGTAAAAGTTATCTGCTCAATGTTCAAAGATAAATTATCCAAAAAAATTGCCCCATTAAAAGCTGTCAAAGAGATAAGAATAAAAGGTTTGATGATAGGCATAGAAATAAAAACTGATAAAAAAGAAAAGTTAAATTCTATCGTCAAGGATGCAATCATAGAACATAAATTATTGATAAATCTAACCCACACAAATGTCATAAGGTTATTGCCACCTTTTCTATTAAATGAATCACATATTGATGAGATAATAAAGATACTAATAAAACTAATCAAAAAATTATGATTGATTGATGTAAAAATACTCATTAACTATCAGAGACCTTTGCATAATTCAAGTGCTGTTTAGAGAATGCAGAAAATAGTGCATTTTTATAGCAAAAATGAGGAATATGGTAATTCCCTTTGACGAATTTTTGCTATGAGCATATGCAATCTATTTGTTTTATAAAATGTGCTTGAATTATGCAAAGGTCTCTATCAATTATTAACTAAAAACTATTAACTAAAAAAATGGCATCATTTGAATACATAGCATTAGATAGCATAACAGGCGAGCAGAGCAATGGTATGATGGAGGGCGACTCAGAAAAAAGCATCCGTAGCCAGCTTCGCGGTTTAAATCTCACCCCCATAGAAATAAAAACCTGCAAAGATTCAGGAAAAATAGATGGCAAATTTAAAATATCAAACAAAAAACTATCAGCATCGGATATCTCAATTGTAACTCGTCAATTCTCCACTCTAATCCAATCAGGGACACCCATTGAAGAGGCATTATCGGCCATAGCACAACACAGCGAAAAAAAAACTATCACCACTATTTTGATGGGGGTTCGTGCCGGAGTACTAGAGGGGATGACTCTATCAAAAGCTATGAGTTATTATCCTAAAACATTTGATGAATTATTCCGGGCCACAGTGGAGGCAGGCGAGAGTTCAGGACATCTTGATGCTGTTCTAAATGAATTGGCAGACTACACAGAATCATCATACGAAAATAAACAAAAAATAAAAACGGCTCTTTTTTATCCCATAACCTTGATTGTTCTGTCAATAATAATAGTTGCAGGATTATTAACCTTTGTCGTGCCCCAGGTGGTGCAGGTCTTTGATGACTCCAAAGAATCACTACCGACTCTTACCATAGTAATTTTAGGAATTAGTGATTTTCTATTAGAGTTCGGTCTTGAAATAACAGCGACAATCATAGTTTTTGTAATCACCTTTAAACAACTTTTAAAAATAAGATCGTTCCAATATTCAATCCATATTTTTTTACTAAAACTTCCAATATTAGGCAAGCTAATCAGAGGGCAAAATACTGCTACTTTTACCCAAACCTTAAGTATCTTAGCCTCATCAGGTGTGCCAGTATTAGAGGCATTAAATATCGGTTCAAAAGTCATTATGAATTTACCTATGAAAGAGGCAGTGGAACAAACCGCTATTGCCGTGCGTGAGGGTGCAAGTCTCTATAAATCCTTAGAAAAAACTAAACTATTTCCTCCCATGACACTGCATCTAATTTCATCAGGTGAATCATCCGGAGAATTAGATACAATGTTATCAAAAGCTGCTAATTTCCAGCAAAGAGAAGTCAGCAACACCATAGCTGTTATATTGAGCATGTTTGAGCCTCTTATAATCCTTGTTATGGGAGTCTTGGTTTTGTTAATAGTTCTGGCAATTTTGCTCCCAATTTTTGAATTAAATCAACTAATAGGGTAGTGGATAAAAATCTTTCTTGTCAAGCACGGAATGACAAAAAAAATATATGTTTTTATTACAACATGAGACCTTTGCATAACTCAAGTGCAATTTAGGATAATAAGAAAATAGGTGCATTTTATTGTTGTTATAAATTGTGATTGAGTTATGCAAAGGTCTCAACATAACCATTTATCATCGAGCCAACAATTTTGATTTATAATAAACTCTTGATTATACAAAATTTTTAATGCATAATAAGCACTTTTTACTTTTTAGGAAATTATTATGAAAAATGTTGGTGGAATTGATCGTATTTTACGAATTGTAGTAGGTGCAGCTTTGGTTGGGTTTGGTGCTTATGGTGCTTTTGTGGCAACTCCTGCTGGTGTGCCTGTGGCAACGACAAATTGGATTTTGATGGCAGTTGGTGCTGTGCCGCTTTTTACAGGTTTGATGAATTTTTGTTTGGCTTATACTTTATTTGGTATCAATACCTGCAAAAGTAAATAAAAGATTTGTGTAACAATGTGGCATATGTCACATTGTTGTAACCAGATTTTTAAAGCAAGCATAAAAACAATAAAATGAAAAAAATAATAGTAGCTATAGTCATAGTGGTTTTGGTGGTTGGGGGTTATTTTGGTTTTTTGCAATACCAATCCAATCAAGCCCAAGTAAAATTTGATAAATCATTAGAAGAAATTTCACAATATGCTGATATATACTATGAAAACCTTTCAATCTCTCCTACTATGAGTGCTTCTTTGGACAATGTTAAGATAACCACTAAAATACCACCTACCCAAACCATAAATATAAAAAATATCACCATCCATAATTTTGAACAAAAAGATAATAATGTTGTTGCAGATTTGATTATAACAGGAATGGAAGTTGATCTTGGACAAATAGGAGAAGATGGCAAAATACTAACAGAATTAGGTTATGGTAATGTTTTAATGGTTGATGCCATTATAAATTTTGACTACAATTTCAAAGCGAAAAAACTTAACTTTAAAAAATTTTCTTATTCAATAAAAAATCTTGGCAAAATAACTGTTAGTTTTGTTTTAAATGAAATAATTATAGATCAAAAATCTCCGATGTCAATCATAGCAATTTATCCAAAAATAGAATTAAACCGGGCAAAAATAAGTTATGCAGATTTTGGTCTTGCTGATAAGATTTTTTCAAAAATTGAAAAAGAGGATAAACTTAAAAAAGCCGATATAATTCAAGTAATTGAAGTCTTGCCTTATAACAAAGAGCAAAGCAAAGAGATTAAAGCGGAACTTGTTAAGTTCATCAACAAGCCTAACAACATAACATTATCTGTAAAACCTGCTAAACCCATGCCAGTTAGTAAAATGTTAACTTTGCAGTCACCTGAATCCGAAAAAGATACATTAAAAATTATCAATCTTTTTAACCTTAAAATCAAAGGAGAATAAAAATTATGAGTGAATTAAAAAATATGCCAGATGAGAATGGTTTTTTTGGTGAATATGGCGGACAGGTTTTGCCCCCTCCTTTGATTGAGGTTATGAATGATATTAACAATCAATATGAAAAGGTAAGTAAAACAGCCGAATTTCAAGATCGCTTAAAATCATTATATGCTGATTATGTCGGACGCCCTAGCCCCATATATTATGCTCAAAGATTAACAGAACAGCTCGGTGGAGCGAGAATATTTTTTAAAAGAGAAGATCTAAATCACACCGGAGCTCATAAAATTAACCATTGTTTGGGTGAAGCATTATTAGCCCAACATATGGGTAAGAAAAAAGTGTTGGCAGAAACAGGTGCAGGGCAACACGGTGTGGCTTTGGCTACCGCTTGTGCTTTGGTAGGGATTCCTTGTGAGATTCATATGGGAGAGGTAGATATAAAAAAAGAACACCCTAATGTTACTAAAATGAAAATATTAGGTTGCAAAATTGTACCAGTGAGCCGTGGCACCAAAACCTTAAAAGATGCCGTTGATAGTGCTTTTGAGGAATATTTAACAAATCCTGTCGATTTTTTTTATGCCATAGGCTCGGTTGTAGGGCCACATCCCTTCCCTAAGATGGTGCGAGATTTCCAAAGTGTCGTAGGGATTGAAGCACGCGAACAGTTTTTAACAAAAGAAAATAAATTGCCAAATATTTTAATGGGATGTGTCGGTGGTGGTTCGAATGCCATTGGTTTATTCACGGCTTTTTTAGATGATAAAGATGTGCGAATGATCGGGGTCGAGCCTGCTGGATTAGGCTTGGATACCGATCAACATGCTGCCACTTTAACCCTTGGTAGCAAAGGTGCGATCCATGGTTTCAAATGTTATAACTTACAAGATGAAAAAGGCGAACCATTACCAGTATATTCAATTGCCTCAGGGCTTGATTATCCTGGTGTAGGTCCGCAACATTGTTATCTAAAAGACATAAAAAGAGTGGAGTATTACTCAGTAGATGACAAAGAATGTTTAGATGCCTTTATGCAGTTATCCAGATTAGAGGGTTTGATTCCTGCTTTGGAGTCCGCCCATGCCGTAGCCTATGCGATGAAAATCGCTCCTAATATGTCACCAGATGAGACGATTTTGATCAATCTATCAGGTCGTGGCGACAAAGATGTTGATTTTGTGGCAGATCGCCTAGATCTATGAAACCCATAACAATGGGACATGTCCCATTGTTATAACTGCATTTATTGACATTCTTGTGAAGTCATTAAAGCCTTCTTTGAAAAACATCAAAAAATCGTCAACAATTAAATCTTAAATTTATCTCGCAAAGGTGATAGACTCTAAATAATGAGAGGAATTTTGTGACAGTCTCTTAAAATGGACTCTCTGTATTAAAAATGTCCGTTGTTTTTGTAGTTTTATTTGCAATGTAATAAATAATCCATAGTAGCCTAACCATATGATTTTACACAAAAAAATTATAAATAGTCAGAGGGGAGGGGGGTTGGTAGTATTGTTAATATTTGGCATTTATATTGAAAAATAATGTAAAATATCAAATATGTTTAACTCACTATTTTTTATAAAAAACTCCAAATTATTGCTTGGTCAATTGTTGCTGTTGTTTGTTTTGTTTTTCTCAACAACATATGTATTGGCACAGCAACCATCCGAACAACTTTCTGAACCATATGAACAGTTTCTTGATGTTTTGCCACTGAAAAATCATGATAAACAAGTGATGCAAATTTCCAAAATAAACAAAAGAAAATCAAAAAAAATCACCAGAAAGAGGTTAAAAACCAAAGGTTTGCAATGCAAAAAACTCAAAAAATCTTACGATAGATGTAAAGTAAAAAAGCCAAAAAGAACAATAAAACAAAAAGTTGCATAAAAACCAAACGAGTCTACCGTTCGTGCCAAATAAAAGCCAAAAAACTTGCCAAAAATAAAACAAAACCTGCTACAAAAAAAACTAAACCAATAGAAGTTTATCTGGCACTTGGTGCTGAAAATTTTAGCATCAACAAAGTAGGTGGAGCAGACATAACAAGCGAGCCTACATCCAGCGGATTTTCTCTGGGTATGTTTTTGCAACTTGACACAGATATCGCTTATTTATCACAGGATAAAAAAGTAGGAAGTTAAAAAGCTGGTGCCTCTGATGTGTCAGCAGGAATGAATTATTTGCTTGGCTTTAAATCTATTTTTTAAATTACTTTTTAGGAGATTACAATGTTAAAATCATTGTTTAACAACTTAATTTTACTTATTGTTATAACTTTTACACTATCTGCTTGTAGTGATGATGCAGGAGAAGACGACACATCTTTACCAAATGTGATGGGTGGCACAACGGTATCCATAACCAAAGCGACCGATGGTGCTGAACCTGCTACTGATGCTTCGTTTGTAGTAACAGTCACACCCACCAATAACACTGGCTCTGCTATTAACGGAGACATATCCTACACTGGGCACAGCTACCAATGGCACAGACTATACCACAGGAGCCACCACTTTCTCGATAACAGATGGAGCAGATACTGCCACTATAACTCTTGCTATCTTAGATGATGTGACAGCAGAAGACACAGAAACTATAATTGCCACAATTTCAAACTTGTCATCCGGAGTTTTAGGAACAGATAATGCCACTCATAATTATACTACAGCTGACACATATGTAGTCAAAATCTCTGGCACTTTCCCACAAATATACTTCAACAATACTGGAGATAAAGATAAAATCAAAACAATTGAGAATTGGGGAATTATAGCTTGGGAGAGTTTTGCCGAAGCATTTATTGGCTGCTCTAATTTAGTGATTAATGCCTCTGATAACCCTGACCCTATCAAATGTTACTAATATGAATAATATGTTTGCTAATGCAACATCCCTCAACCAAGATATAAGCAGTTGGGACACATCAAATGTAACTACGATGGCACATATGTTTGCCAACTCCACATCTTTCAATCAAGATTTATCTAGCTGGAGTGTAACAAATGTAACAGACCATACAAATTTTTCTCTAAATTGGGCTGGTGGCACCGAGCCAACATGGCCATAAAAAATAGCCAAAAACCTATTGGAACTCCGAAAACTACTTATTGCAGTGATGCCCTTTGGCACCGCTACTGTTGCACTGGTTCGGAGCTAAATGTGAAAATAGCTGGCATAGATTATGATGAAGTTCAACAAAATGCTCACAAAGCAAACAAAGACGGAATTAGAAAGAGAATATGATATGGCGTTAATCAACGGCAAAAAAATAGCTATAATTGAGGTAAAATATAATGCCAAAACATATGCCCAAGCAATAGAATAATCAAAGATAAGATATGATTTGTTGTTTGCCTCCACCAAAACCGTCATGCTGAACTTAATTGAAGTATCCATCTATGTAACAATGCATTCTCTATCTCATGGATGGATGTAGAGGTTTTTGATTTAAAAAATTGAAAATAACATTTTTATACTAAGGACCATCAATAAAATAGCAAAGATTTTTTTGAGTATGTTAGTGGGGAGTTTGTGGGCGACAGCAACTCCCGCAGGAGCAGTAAAAAAACTCATAATTGAGATTAAAAAAACCGCAGGTAAAAAAACAAAACCCAACTGAGCCTGAGTCACATCATCCATTTTTGTTAAAAACCAACCGTTGATTATAAAACCTATCGTAGCGGAGATTGCAATTGGCAAACCAATAGTAGATGAGGTTCCGATAGCACGAGTAATTGGCAATCTTTGCCACATCAAAAAAGGTACACTCATCGTGCCTCCACCGATTGAAACCATAGAGCTTATTGCACCTATCATTGTGCCTACCAGTCCAAATTGCAGTTTTGATAATATTGTTTGACTTGGTTTTTGTTTATTGCTTTTAAACATCTTAAAAGAGGAAAATGCCATAAAAAAAACAAAAAATATTGCCAAAATTTGAGTGTTGAGAGATGCCACTAAAAAAGTTGCCAAAAACGCACCGATTAAGATTCCAGGAGTTATGATTTTTACTACTTGCCAGTCAACGGCATTTTTTTTATGGTGTGCCATAAGAGATGAAAAAGATCCAGTAATTATTGATGCCATTGATGTTCCCAGAGCCAGATGCACAACAATATCTAAATTTATTCCTTGGTATAAAAATAAATAGGTGAGAGTAGGCACCATAATGCCACCACCACCGATACCAAGCAAACCTGCCATAAAACCTACGATACTTCCAAGCAAGAGCAGGATTATTATAATTTCAAAATTTATTATCATTGTTAGAAAAAGTTTTTATTTGCTTTGATTAAAACCAAAATTTGGGATATTGCCTTAACGGATTCGCCGATAAATTATTAACCACCAAACCCACTAATAAAATCAACAAACAACCGATAGTAATGGGGGTTATAACAAAAGTATAACCCAAATTATGCACATCGGAACTACCGATTATTCCCATTAAGGCTGTCGCCCCTCCTGGTGGATGTAGGGTGCGAGTAAGATGCATTGCAACCACAGATAAGGAGACAGCAACAGCGGCTAATACAGTTATATCAAATGGTAAAAATTCATAGACACTTATGCCGATTATAGCTGACAATATATGTCCACCTAATAAATTTCTTGGTTGCGAGTAATCAGCCTGGGGAGCACCAAAAACCAAAACTGCTGATGCCCCAAAAGAGGTTACTAAAAATAAATTATCTAACATTTCAAAACTATTAAGTCGGCTTAAATTTGCTACCAAAAATATTGCTACAAAACTACCGATAAAAGACCAGAGAATTTTAATAAGAGGCAAACGAGGTGGAATCTTATCATTAGATTTCATTCGTTTGAGATATGTTTTTAATGCCTTCATAATGTTTTAAAAAGAAGCATTGATGCGAAAATAAGCGGTATTGTCGCCACCCTCATCAATCCCTTCGGCATAACCTAAATCTATACCAAGAGGATAACTATAACCTAATACTGTGCCAATATGTAACTCTATTCCAGCACTTCTTTTAACAGGATTTTTTTCATCCATATCATCATTCCATGTTTGAGCGGCATCAATAAATATTGAGCCATAGATTTTGCTAAAACCTACAGGTGGCGCCGTCCAACCGTTTTCAATTGTGGTGATGGGAAAATATAATTCTTTGGTAATATTGATAAAATTATGCCCGCTAAGAGAGGGCAAACCTTGTTTATAACCACGAAGCGGATATTCTCTTTTATTAAAAGTTGAATATCTTTCAAAATTCATAACTTCATCTGGGTTTACAAAAGTGCCACCTAAAATAAAAGCACGAGAATCCTCATCAGATTTTCCTGCGATGATTTTGGTATTTAAAACATATTTTTTAAAAAACGTAAAAGAAAAATCATTATCAAAAATCAAAGCATTGCCTTTATAATCTCCGGTATCAATGATATCAGAGCTTTCATAAATTAACTTGGAGTTTATACCATTTGATCGCACAATAGCTCGTGGGTATTTTTCAAAAGAATTGTATTGGATTGCAAAACCTATAATATCATCATTTTGATTTGGTTCTGCATATTCAATTTTATCAAGTTTGCTATCGGATAATTTTGATTTAGCAACTCCCATTTTTAAAGTCCAATAGTTATCAAGTTTTATAAAAGGCAAAATAATATCAATTCCATAGTATAATTTTGCTCGGGCTTTTATAAGTTTATCATCATAGTTTTTGTCTGTAAAAAAAATATGATTCTGTTGGTGGGTTAAAAGATAAGAAAACGGCGAGCTATCATAAAAATAATTAAAAGTATAATGGTTAAGATCATTTTTTGCATCATAAGCATAATAAAGAGCATAGGTGTGTTTGTTGAGAGGGTCATTGCCACTTGTGGATAGCCCTACCAAACTTTGAGATTCATCCATAACAACTGATGGAAACCACCAAGTGGGAGTAAGATATTTATAACCTTGATATGCTTTTATATCATAATTTTCATTATTATAATTATTATTTGCTGTCTTTTGTAGAGGCATTTTTTGTTGAATTATTTTTATATTTTGAGTGTTTGAGTTATTGAGTTGTTTTTGGTAAATATCAAATCCTTCACTGCTTAATTTGTTATATACCAAAGTTTTGTTATCAGATGATAAATCAGGTTCAAATGCACCTGCGACAACATTAGTTAATCTTACAATTTTTTTATTTTGCAAATGGAATTGATAAATATTATAAACTCCATCATAATCGGCACTATAAATTATAGATAATCCATCTTTGCTAAAACGTGGGTCTTTGTGGGTGGCATCATAATCAAAAATTGAGCTAAATTTTTTATCTCGTATATTAAAAATCTTTAAAGTCCAGCCTTTATTTTTTTGCCAAAAAGTTGTAACTAATTTTTTATTATCAGCTGATATATCAAATTTACCAATAACTTGATTTTCGTCTCCTGTCCATAAAGTGGATAATTTATTGCCATTATGATTCAAAACAACAAGAGAGAATTTGCCAGATTTATTGTGCACAGCAATAATTTTATCTCTTTGATGCCAGCGAGCGAAAATATATCTGCCACCATGGGTAATTTGTTTTTTGTTATAAGTTTTGTTGTCAAGGATAAATATATCACTATAATAGTTGGTGTTTTTAAAAACCGCAGGCTGAATAATAAGAGTTTTTTTGTCTGCCACAAAAAAATCATCATTATTGATATTGGATATTTTTATTTTTTGTTTGCCAGATTTTTTTGTCATCATCAATGATGAATGCTCTAATAAATCATAAGAATAATAATAAATATCGCCATTTTTCATAATCTGTGGATTTTTATTGAGATAACCGTCAGAGGTTATAGCACGACCATTATCTGTTTGTTGTTGCTTGATATCTTTAATCTGCTTGCCAAATTTATTTTTTAAATATATATGAAAATCAATCCATAGTTGATCCAAATCTTTGCTCTTACCAAAAACAAATGCTGCCGTGGAGTTTAATCTAAAAGGAATAACATTATCATTATACTCATCAATCCAAGCTTTGATTTTATCATCGCCATAAGTTTCTTTTAAAAAATTAAAAAAATAAACCCCATACAAATATGCTGTCGTTCCCATAGGGTGGTCGGTAATCGGTTGATTTACTTTGTGAAAAGTTTTTAAGCCGCCCTCAATTTCAGCTCTCATCAAAGCTTTAAAATAACTACTTTGTCCCCTGCCAATTTGTTTTTTATGGTCGGTTTCAATGTAGGTAGCAAGCCCCTCTAATATCCAGGTTGGTTGAAAAACCGCAGGGAAAGTTAATAACATCCTACCTAAAACAGTCCGCATATTAGCAGCTCCATCAAGCACCTTATCCATATGAATAATATGAGTATATTCATGACGAATAAGAGACTCCATCCAGCCTGATTTAAAGCTATCTAAACTGCTTTTGCCTTTTGGTGGCGAGACAAATAAATAAATTAAATTATAAGTGAAAGGTGTGGCATAACCATTTGAATAATCGGTTTTATCCGTGATGACAATATGGGTTTTATTTTTTGGAGTCCAGTTAAAATATTTTGTCAAGGATAGATGAGTTTTATGAGATATAAGGGCAACTTTTTTGGCGATATGCAGATTTTCATCATCAAAATGAATCAAAAAAAATTTACTCTCCATCGTTTTATAATTCAAATCCCAATCATTAAATAACCCTGCACTAATATTTTGTTGATAACAAAGAAGCAAAAAAAGAAAAACCAGATTTTTTTTCATTGATAATTCAAAATAAAATAAATCTGTCAATTATACACAATTTATAATTTTTGTATAAATTTTTTAGAGACCTTTACATAATTCAAGTGCTGTTTAGAGAATACAGAAATATAGTGCATACTTTATTGTTGTTATAAATTGTGATTGAGTTATGCAAAGGTCTCAATATAACCCCGCTATGTAAAACAGCGGAGTAAGAATAATTAAACTAAAAAAACTACCCACATTTATAACAGCATATCGTTTATAATAAGCAATTTTATTAAAACCTATAAAAATGAATACTTTAAAATCAATAATTTTAACAACTCTGCAACAAGATGACAGGTTATACAACGAAGATAAAAAGCAGTTGAATCAAACCTTGTTATTGGATCTATTAGAAAAAATTGACAAACCAATAATAACCTTGTTATTGCAAAACCAAACATTAAAAGATAAATTTTTTATAAAAATCAATGACTCTTATGTTTTTAAAGCAAATGATTTTCAATTTTTTATGGAGGAACATAAAATTGACAACTCCTACACTTCTTATAAAAACAGACTGGGGTTAACAGACGGCACAAGGTTTTTAAAAGACACAGATGATGTTGTGTTAGATTTTCCATTTAAAGATTGTGTGTTGGAAGGCGGACAAAGCACCGAGGAAGGAGCTGATGATTATTTTGAATGGCAAGAAGATAAATTAAAAGATAAAATTGATGAAAATGGCAACAAAATCAAAGACGGCATAAAAAATGTCAAAGAAGTTGATGTTCCTGCTCATTATGAAAAAAAACGAGATAAAAGAGACGAGATATTTTTTAATCAAGTTTTGGCATATGATGAAAAAGACCGCCTTTTTGATGAAAAAGCATTAGTGAATTTTATAAGACACAACAAGGACGGACAACAAAAAGTTAACAATATAAAAAGAGATGAAAACGGCACAATCAAAGAAAACTTAATAATCAAAGGCAATAATCTGCTCGCTTTGCATAGCCTCAAAAAACAATTCACCGGCAAAATAAAACTAATTTACATAGACCCACCCTATAACACAGGCAACGATGGTTTTAAATATAACGACAATTTTAACCATAGCACTTGGCTCACTTTCATGAAAAATAGACTTGAGGTAGCACGAGATTTATTAAAAGATGATGGGGTTATATTTGTTCAAATAGATGATGATGGAATGGCATATTTGAAAGTTTTAATGGACGAGGTTTTTGGAGAAAATTTTGTGAATTGTATTATTCCAGAAATGAGTAATCTTTCAGGAAATAAAATTGAACATGCCATACAGGGGAGAAAATTTCCAAAAATTAAAGAATATATCCTTCTTTATGCAAAAAATAAAAATAATTGCACTTTAACTATTCCTAAAAAAACTAAAAATGAATGGGATGCTGAATATAATATAATTTTCCCTGAACTTACATTAAAAGAATTTGAAAAAATTGAAAATTTAATTGCAGACAGCAACCATGAAGAATTAAACGATTTTTTAAAAAATCATAAAATAGAATCTTTAATAGATTATTTAAGAAAAAATAATATTGAAAATATTGATGAATGGAAAATACAAAATTCATTTAGAATATTAGCTTCCAAACCTAACACTGCTTTAAGGAAAAAAGCATTAGAGCTTAATTTTGACACACAGATAGCTTCTTTAAAAAATTCAAGAGGAGATGTAAAAATCATTAGAACAGATTTTAATAAAGATACAGAAACTGCAAGGATTGAATTAGTTTTTGCAAAAAATAATTTAGAAGTTTTTTATGGTGATATTTGGCACGATATAACAACGACAGGGGGTGTCGCTCAAGAAGGTGGTGTTGTTTTAAAAAATGGTAAAAAACCAGAACAACTTTTAGAAATAATTCTAAAATCTTCAACCAAACCCAACGATATAGTTTTAGATTATCATCTCGGCTCTGGCACAACAGCAGCGGTTGCTCACAAAATGGGGCGACAATATATAGGAATAGAGCAACTTTATTATGGAGAAAATGATAGTGTTGTAAGACTTCAAAATGTAATCAATGGGGACAAATCAGGAGTATCAAAAGCCGTCAGCTGGCAAGGTGGCGGAGATTTTATTTATTGTGAACTCGCCAAATGGAACGAGACAGCAAAAGAAGAAATATTAAAAAAAGAAAGTTTAGATGAACTTATGAAGTTTTTTAAAGAAATGTCGCAAAAATATTTTTTAAATTATAATCTTAAAATCAAAGAATTTAATGAAAAAATAATAACAGAAGAAAATTTTAAAAACCTAACACTAAACGAACAAAAACAAATGTTTATAACTATGCTTGATAATAATCAAATGTATACAAACAAAACCGAGATAGCAGATGCAAAATATGCCATAAGTGCAGAGAATCAAAAACTCACAGATGAATTTTATAGTTATGATAAATAACAATGGCAAAAAATAATAAAAAAATAACATTAAAAGATGAGTTGACCGAGTTTTTGTTATACACTTCGCCAAGTGGCGAGATAAAAGTAGAAGTCTTTTTTCACAATGAATCTGTTTGGCTTACCCAAGAGAGAATGGCAGAGCTTTTTGGGGTAGGCAGAACAGTCATCACCAAGCACCTGAAAAACATTTATGAAGAGCAAGAATTAGATGAAATTTCAACAAGTGCAAAAATTGCACAAGTTCAAACAGAAGGCAATAGACAGGTAACAAGAGAGGTAAAATTTTATAATCTTGATGCCATCATAGCGGTTGGCTATCGTGTAAATTCTAAAAAAGCGACCCAATTTAGAATTTGGGCTAGCAAAATTTTAAAAGAATATATTATTAAAGGTTTTGCACTCAATGATGAAGGGCTCAAAAATGGCAGATATTTTGGAGCAGATTATTTTAGAGAATTATTAGAGAGAATCCGCTCCATTAGAACAAGTGAGAGGAGAATTTATCAACAAATCACAGATATTTTTGCAGAATGTAGCATAGATTACGATCAAACAGCAGATATTAGTAAAGATTTTTATGCGACAGTGCAAAATAAATTTCATTTTGCGATAACAGGGAAAACAGGAGCAGAAATAGTTTATAAAAAAGCAGATAAAAACAAACCATTTATGGGGCTGAAAACTTGGAAAAAATCTACAAATGACAGAATTTTAAAGTCAGATTCAACTGTTGCTAAAAACTACCTTAACACAAAAGAAATAAAAAAATTAGAGAGGACTGTTTCATCTTATTTTGATTACATTGAAAATCAAATAGATATGAGAAATACTTTTACCATGGTAAAGTTGGCAGAATCAGTGAATAAATTTCTAACATTTAATGATTTTAGAGTTTTGGAGGGAAAGGGCAAAATATCTCGCAAGATGGCACACGAAAAAGCCTTTTCAGAATACGAAGAATTTAATAAAAGACAAAAAATAGAATCCGACTTTGACCGTGAGGTAAAAAAACTTTTACAAAATAAAAATGGAAAATAAAGTATAATGAGACCTTTGCATAATTCAAGCACAATTTATAACAACAATAAAATGCACCTATTTTATCAAAAAATTCGTCAAAGGACTTGCCATTTTCCTCATTTTTTAATAAAATATGCACTATTTTCTTA
>QNFE01000023.1 GCA_003645455.1 Gammaproteobacteria bacterium
CATGAGGTTTAGTTCGCTCAAATTTTTCTTTTGCCATTTTAGTTTACCTTTTGTTGTGTTGCATTAACAAAATTAGAAGTTTAACAAGTTTTGTTGTTATTAGACTTCTAATTTTGTTAATTAAAAATTTCATCTATGAACTACAAAAGCCCATATCCGGAATTGAACCGGAGACCTCTTCCTTACCAAGGAAGTGCTCTACCCCTGAGCTATATGGGCATAATCATATAAAATACTGGAGCGGACGATGGGAATCGAACCCATATCATCAGCTTGGAAGGCTGAGGTAATAGCCTTTATACGACGCCCGCTAAACTAATTTTAAATTTAATGCCAATAGTATGGTGGAGGGGGGAGGATTCGAACCTCCGAAGGCTAAGCCAACAGATTTACAGTCTGCCCCCTTTGACCGCTCGGGAACCCCTCCGATAAAATTCACATACCACTAAAAAGCAAAACTCGCTATTATATGATGTTTTTTTTTAAATGTCAATATTTTTTTAAATTATTTTTATTCTATAATTAATTTTGCATTTTAGTTTGTTTTAATCTATAATAAACGACTTTATAATAATAAGCATTTTTTATGGATTCAATAGATACTACAATATCAAATCAGGTCAAGAATTTAGAGTCTGCTGTTAATGAATTAATAACAAGCAACGAGATGTTAAAAAAAGATAACAGACTATTAAAAAGCCTGAAAAATAAAATGCATGATGAGCGGTTAGCAACCTTGAAAGCTAACGATAAGGCTCGTCAAAAAATATCAGAAACATTAAAAAGGCTTCGAGATATGGAATACAGCAATGACTGAAACACCAAGAATTGACATTAAAATATTAGACAAAAAATATCGCCTTAAATGTCCTGACGACCAGAAAGATCAACTTTTAAAGTCAGCATCGTATCTTAATGACAAAATGATAGAGTTAAAATCTCTCAACAACTCTATTAGCACAGATGAAATTGCTACTATTGCCGCCCTCAATGTGGTTAGTGAATTATTAGACTGCATGCAAAAAGAACAGAACATAAAAGACGTTAGTGATACCATTAAAGACATCCAACACAATATAGATAATTCGTTATAAAGTGATTTTTTTATAAAAGGCAATATATTTTGAGACCTTTGCATAATTCAAGCACAATTTATAAAACACCCAAAATACACTATTTTTTGTCCTCCCTAAACAGCACTTGAATTATGCAAAGGTCTCATTTTAATTGTTTTTATCTAAAAGCATCAAGCAAATCTAATCTTTGTGTATGAAATTTTACATTATTTTTCCATAGAGATTTATATGTTTGTTGCAAAATAGGATGAATTTCTTGCGGAGCTATATCTGATAAGGGCTTCAATACATGAGCATATTTTGTTATATCTGATCTTGGAATGATGAATTTTTTATTCTTTACTACCATTTGATTATAGGTTAATATATCTATATCTATTAATCTTGAAGTTAATTTTTTATTTTTATTTTGTTTGAGTATTTTTTTTTCAATTTTTTTTATCTTTTTATAAACTTTTTTTGCAGATTTGCAAGATTTAATTCGGACAACTGAGTTTATAAAATCATCACCTGTGAAGCCAATTGCAGGATTCTTATATTCAGGTGATACCCTAATCTTGTTGAATTCATTTTTTAAAAATTTATAGGCTTTGTTAATGTTTTTATGGGGGTTTATGTTGCTGCCTATGCTTAAAAAAATTAAATTCATGCTTTTTCTGGTAATTCTGACTCCTACATCGCGAACATTATCAACAACATCTAATTTATGCACGCAAACTTTAACTTTTTTCGCAGCATTTTCTAATATAATAATTTCTGCAATACTCTCTGCCAAAGTCTCTATTAAAGCAAAATTACTTTTACTTACAAAACTATGAATCTTGTTTGATATTTGATTATAATCTATGGTGGATTGTATGTTATCAGTTTTAGCTGCACTTTTTGCATCAAAACTTATTGCCAAATCTATTGATATTTGTTGCTTATCATGGCGCTCGCTCTCATAGATTCCAATAATTGTTTTTACTTTTAAATCTGTTATAAATATTTTATCCATAATAAAAAATTTGACATTGCAATAAAAAACATATACTATACCCTTTTTTTAATCAGGATTCAGCAAAATGCCAAGAATATGTCAAGTCACAGGGAAAAAGCCTGCAAGTGGAAACAATGTATCCCATGCTCACAACAAAACAAAAAGAAGGTTTTTACCAAATTTACATACCCATAGATTTTGGGTAGAAAGTTTAAATAAATTCGTTAAATTAAGAGTATCTGCCAAAGGAATGCGCATTATAGACAAAAAAGGAATTGATACCGTGTTAACAGATATAACAAAAAAGGAGAAAAATTATGCGTGATAAAATAAAACTAGTCTCATCTGCTAAAACAGGACATTTTTATACCACAACAAAAAACAAAAGAACAATGACACAAAAAATGGAAATCAAAAAATTTGACCCTGTCATTCGCAAACATGTTACATACAAAGAGGCCAAAATAAAATAATTTTTTGTGCATCTTTACTAAAATACAGAAGCAACCAAAACATGAGCGTGCATCAAGATTGCAGCAACACATAGATGCATAACAAATAAAAAATAAGTTTTATATATATAAATTGCTATTACAAGCTTTTTTTATATGTGGAATTTATAGGAATATCCAATAGTGTTTTTATTTTTATTATGCTCCTAACAATAACATCCCATAGTGGTGCAAATTTTTAGGATAATACAGGCAACTTAAAACAAGCAAAATTCAGTATGTTTTACAAAAATAATGTTGAATATTCTAACCGGGAATTAAGATTCAATGATCAGAATACTAATCAATGCAACTCAAAAAGAAGAGTTGCGGATAGCAGCTGTTAATGGGCAAAATTTAATCAATCTTAGCATAGAAAACCGCCACAAACAATCACTTAAATCTAATATTTATCAAGGTATTGTAGGTAGAGTTGAAAACTCTCTCGAGGCATGTTTTATCAACTACGGCACAGAAAGACATGGGTTTTTACCATTTCGTGAAGTAGCCAAAACTATCGACAAAACATCCAAAGATGGGTCTCCCATGCCAGTTAACGAGTATCTATCTGATGGTCAAAAAATAATAGTCCAGGTGGAGAAAGAAGAGCGAGGCAATAAAGGAGCAGCACTTACCACAGATATAAGTTTAGCGGGAAGATTTTTAGTCTTAAAACCTCTGAACCCCAAGTCATCAGGAATTTCTCGCAAGATAAACAATGAAGAGCGCAAGATATTACGTCAAACCCTAAATGATGTAAAAGTTCCCAAAGAAATGGGGGTAATTATCCGCACAGCAGGATTAGGTCGTAGCGCCGAAGAATTACAATGGGACTTAGACTATCAAGTCCAAATCTACAATTCAATTAAAAAATCTATTGAGAACCAAGATAAGGCATTTTTAATTTACAAAGAATCTGATATTATCATCAAAACTCTAAGGGATAATTTTCATGATAATATTAGTGAGATTCTAATTGATGATAAAAGCATCTATGAAGAGGCTAAGAGTTTCGTTAAAAAAACAATGCCGAATAACCTTAAAAAAATTAAATATTATACCGATAAGACCCCTCTTTTTAATCGTTTTCAATTAGAATCACAAATTGAAACTG
This sequence comes from Gammaproteobacteria bacterium, assembly GCA_003645455.1. Taxonomy (GTDB): domain Bacteria; phylum Pseudomonadota; class Gammaproteobacteria; order QNFE01; family QNFE01; genus QNFE01. The sequence goes on from QNFE01000023.1 coordinate 3,661, forward strand.
CATTCTCGCGTGAGGTTGTTTTGCCATCAGGTGGAGAAATTGTAATAGATCATACCGAAGCTATGATTTCTATTGATATCAACTCCGCTCGTGCAAATAAAGGAGCTGATATCGAAGAAACGGCTGTCAACACTAATTTAGAGGCAGCCGATGAGATTGCTCGCCAAATGAGACTACGAGATCTCGGTGGTTTATTAGTAATTGACTTTATCGATATGTCATCTCGACAAAACCAGAAACAATTAGAGGATAGAATGCGGATTGCTGTTCGCCGTGATAGAGCACGTGTGCAGATTGGCAAAATATCTCGTTTTGGTCTTATGGAGATGTCACGACAAAGACTGAGCCCTGCCTTAGCTGAAAGCTCGATGCAAACTTGCCCTCGTTGTGTTGGCACAGGAACGATTCGTAGTGTTGATTCTTTATCGCTTACGATTATCAGAATGGTAGAAGAAGAAGCCTTAAAAGAAAATACAAAAAGGGTAATTGTGACCCTGCCTGTTAATGTTGCTACTTATATTTTAAATGAAAAAAGAAGCAGTCTTGACAGTATTGAAAAAAATTCTCATATTAACCTCTTAGTTATTCCAAGCCCACAGTTAGAAACTCCACACTACCAAATAGAAAGAGTAAAAATAAATGATTATTTACACGAATCTCACAATAATCATAGTTATGAATTAGAGACTTTTATTGATAATCCATACATCCCAGAACAAACAAATGAAATAAAATCAGAAAAAGCTGCCATTTTAAATGTTGAACCAAAAACAATTATTCCAAAATCAACACCAAGGATAACCAAAAATAAAAAAGGTTTTTTTGAAAAATTGTTTAGCATATTTTCTTCTGCAAAAAATGACAACGAAAATAACAACAAAAAGCCGCATAAAAAATCGTATAAAAAAAATTATCGACGTCCTGATTATAGGGCACGCAACAAATATAATAACCACAAACCAAACAGCAACAAGACCCAAAATAAAGTGCAACCAAAAACACAGGTGCAGAAAAAAACACCAGTAGTTCAACCAGCACAGGTGCAGAAAAAAACACCAGTAGTTCAACCAGCACAGGTGCAGAAAAAAACACCAGTAGTTCAACCAGCACAGGTGCAGAAGAAAACACCGTTGGCGGATCCAAATAAAAACAAATCCAACCAAAAGATAGTCAAAAAAGTTTCCCAAAAACAGCCAACTGATTTTGCCAACAAAACAAAATCTTTTGCAAAAAAATAAAAAGGGTAAAGAATTATGATAAATATAAGAGGTAGTATGGTCGCAATTGTAACTCCTATGTTAGATGACGGTCAAATTGATTATCAATCTCTTGATAGTCTAATTGAGTTTCATATAAAAAACAGCACAGATGCTATAGTTGCCATAGGATCCACGGGAGAATCTGCTACTTTGAGTTTTTTAGAGCATAACTCTTTAATAAAATATTTTATCAAAAAAGTAGCAGGCCGTATTCCAGTTATCGCAGGTACCGGAGCAAACTCTACCACAGAGGCATATGAGCTTACAAAAAATGCCTATGAATCAGGAGTTGATGCCTGTTTGTTGGTTGTGCCATATTACAATAAACCTACCCAAGAGGGAATATATTTGCACTATAAAACCATCGCAGAAAAAGTTGATGTTCCGATTATTCTTTATAATGTGCCAGGCAGAACCGCAGTTGATATGGAGACAAAAACTGCGGCGAGATTATCGCAAATAAAAAATATAGTTGCCATCAAAGAAGCAACAGGTGATATAAATAGAATTAAAGATATTTTAAAAATATGCTCTGATGATTTTGTTATTTATTCAGGAGATGATGGATCAGCTGCTGATGCAATTTTAAGCGGTGCTGTGGGAAATATATCTGTCACGGCTAATATAGTTCCTGCCCTTATGAGTAGAATGTGTAAATCTGCTTTGATAGGGGACAACAAACAAACAAAAATATTAAATGATTCGATGATAAATCTACACAAAAATCTATTTACTCAAAGCAACCCTATCCCTGTTAAATGGGCATTGCACAAAATGGGAATGATTGATAATGGTATCCGTCTACCTCTTACTCCATTGAGTACTCATCTACACCAACCACTATTAGATGCCATGACAGAAGCAGGAGTTATTTTATGAGTTCTTTGTATGAATTAATTGCTGTTTATAAAATAAACAAAATGTGCCTTTTCATAGCAAAAATTTATCATCACGAACGAAGTGAGGGACTCCAAAGGACTTGCCATTTTCCTTATTTTTGCTATAAAAATGCACTATTTTCTGCATTCTCTAAACAGCAATTAATTCATGCAAAGGCCTCATCATGAAAACCACAAAAATATTTTTAATTTCTTTTTTTTTAATGTCTCTTATGTCTTGCTCTTGGTTTGCATCAGACGATGACCCTGATGTAGCCTACAAAAAAGCCACAACAGGCCGTGCTTTGGAGTTACCTCCTGAATTAGTTATTGATAACGAAGACAAAATACTTGAATAAAAAACCAAAGTCGTCACACTAAATCCCACAACTTGTCATATGGAAACATAAAGCCCATTATACTTCCACAAAGTCCGTCATATACTAAACTTGATTCAACATCCATCATAGATGGATTCAGTGCCGCGACACACAATTACTGAGTTTATGCAAAGGTCTCGATTATAGTTACTATTTTTTGAGCGCTTTTTTTGATTAAACCCAGTGCTTTGTTTTTGTTAAGAGTTTGAATGGGGTTCTTCTCGTTATCACTTATGATTTTAAAAATACTAATTATGTCTTTTTGGTTTTGGTTGTTATTACTAATTGCTTGATAAAAATATAAAGCTTCCATATCATAGATAACATCATCTCTTTGGTATATTGTTGTCGGTTTGTCGGTTGTTATAAGATTATAAGCAGGTAGATCCGATATAATATGTGGTAGCTTTGTATCATAGGGTTTGTTGATAATCTTATCTATTGCAAAAACATCTCCTAAGTTTTGATTTTTAGATCCAGCAATACCAAAATTTATCCACCAGGTTGGTGCTGATATTGTTTTTGTTAATAATTTCATCGCTTTTTGCATTTTTATTTTACCGGCACCTGTGATACAAAGTGTTATATTATCTTTTTGATACAAGGGCAATAAAAACTTAACTTGTTGTAAATTAAGCATTTTTATTAAATTTTTGGCCTCAAATGGTAGAGCCGTTATCAGACATATGTTCATTTTTTGAAAATTTTTTGTATTTTTAGATAATAATTTTATATAATAATTAACTTTTTTTATGCCATAAATTCAAATTGCTGTTTATATTTTCTATAATTTATGGATGCATTGTTGCTATTATAATCAATTTGATAAGTTTTTTGTTAATTAAAAAATCTAATTTATCAATTATTAGTTTATATTTTAATGGTATGGTTAAGTTAGGCTTGTTAATTTTTTTATTATCAATTGGATTTTATATTTTTTTATTGAATATTTTACAGATTATGTTATCATATGCACTTTTTAATTTTGCTATAATATTAAATTTTAAAAGATGAGTACCGAAACTCTTACGACATCTGAATACATAAAACACCACTTAACAAATCTTGCCGTCGGACAAAGAGCAGATGGTAGTTGGGATATTGCAAAATCTACGGCTGATGCAGGTGAAATGGGCTTTTGGGTATTACATCTTGATACCTTGGGTTTTTCTATTCTTTTGGGAATAATATTTTCTGCATTTTTTTACTTTGTTGCCAGAAAGGCTCATGCAGGTGTGCCTCATGGAGTTTTAAATTTTGTTGAATGGGTGGTAGAATTTATTGAAAATACCGTCAAGGAATCTTTTAAAGCCAAAAATACGCTAATTGCTCCTTTATCCTTAACGGTTTTTATGTGGATTTTATTGATGAACTTGATGGACTTGGTGCCAGTTGATTTTATCCCCCAAATAGCCCATTTACTCGGAGCACCATATTTAAAAATTGTACCAACAACTGACCCTAATATTACCTTGGGGATGGCATTTTCTGTTTTCTTTTTGATATTGTATTATAGCATCAAAATCAAAGGACTCGGAGGTTTTGCAGGCGAGCTTACATTGCACCCTTTTGGCAAATGGATGTTGCCTTTTAATTTATTTTTAGAGGGAGTAAATCTAATCGCTAAACCTATATCGCTGGGGCTAAGATTGTTCGGCAATCTCTATGCAGGTGAAATGATTTTTATTCTAATCGCCCTCTTGCCTTTTTGGGCACAATGGACACTATCTTTACCTTGGGCGATTTTTCATATTTTAATTGTCGTTTTACAGGCTTTTATTTTTATGACTTTAACTATTGTTTATTTGAGTATGGCTCACGAAAGTGAGCATTGATTTTTTTAATTTTTTTGGAGTAAGATTATGACAGAAGCACAAGCTATGATTTATGTTGCAGGCGCTATTTTAATGGGTCTTGGAGCATTGGGAGCCGCCGTTGGAATCGGAATATTAGGTTCAAAATTTTTAGATGGAGCCGCTCGCCAACCAGAACTTATCCCGATGCTTAGAACCCAAATGTTCGTTGTTATGGGACTGGTTGATGCGGTGCCGATGATCGCTGTGGGTATAGCTTTTTATATGTTGTTCGCATTATAATTTAAAAAGTAGAATAATACCGTGAATATTAACGCAACCCTATTAGGACAAGCTATCGCATTCTTTATGTTTGCCTGGTTTTGTATGAAATATGTGTGGCCGCCGATAATGCAAGCTCTCAAAGATCGTAAAAAAACTATCCAGGAAGGCTTAGCTGCTGCTGAAAAAAGTATCCAGGATGGCGAGCTTGCCACCCGTGATGCCACTTTAAAGATAAGGCAAGCCAAACAACAGGCAACCGAGATCTTAGCAGTCGCCCAGAAAAACTCATCAAGCATTATCGAGCAGGCCAAAAAAACTGCCAAAAAAGAGGCTGAAAAAGTAAAACTTGTCGCTATGGATGAGATAAAAATGGAAACCTTAAAAGCCCGGCAAAAACTAAGAGAGCAGATTGCAAAACTATCCATTCTCGCTGCTGGTAAAATCTTAAAAAAAGAAATAGATGGCAAATCTCATAATAATATTTTTGATAAACTAATTAAACAAATATGAATGAAAACTCCATAGCAGCCCCCTATGCCACAGCCATCTCATCTTTGATTAAAAACGAAGATGATGCAGTGCAGTGGGATAATTTTTTAAATGATTTAACAAAACTTTTGTTAATGCCTTTAATTTGTAATTTAATGTCTGCTGTCATCATCAATAAAGCGATAAAAATTGACATTATAACCAAGGCTTTAAATATCAACAACAAAGAACATCTAAATTTTTTAAAGTTAATTTTTAACAATAAAAGAGTAAATATAATAGGTATTATTGCCAAAACCTATAAAAACATCTTAAATAATAATAAAAACATTCAAAACATTCTTATTCAAAGTGCTTTTGCTTTATCAGAAACAGAGCTTGCAAACATCAAAAAAGTCCTTGATAAAAAAATTGGCAAAAATTGCATTGTAAACGTGCAAATAAAAGAAGAGTTGATAGGCGGTGCAGTTATCCATATCGGAGACCATGTTATCGACGGCTCAATATTGGGACAATTACAACAATTGTCAAACAAACTTACATTTTAATCTAAGGTATAAAATATATGCTTCTCAATCCATCTGAAATTAGTGACTTAATCAAGGATAAAATCCAAAATTTTGACGGCACAACACAACAGACAACAGTTGGCACAATTGTGAGCCTAAGTGATGGCATTATCCGTATCAATGGCCTATCTGATGTTATGTCAGGAGAGATGATATTATGTCCTGGAAACGTCTATGCGATGGCACTCAACTTAGAACAAGATTCTGTGGGTGCTGTGGTTTTAGGATCTTATCGCCATATGAAAGAGGGTGATGAGGTGCAATGCACTGGCAAAATATTAGAAGTTCCCGTAGGTGAGACTCTTTTAGGCAGAGTTGTAAATTCCCTAGGTGAGCCCATTGATGGCAAGGGTGAGATAAAAACAAAAGGCACTTCCCCTATTGAAAAAATTGCACCAGGTGTCATTGAACGTCAATCAGTGGATCAACCGGTGCAATCTGGCTTAAAATCAATTGATTCTATGGTGCCTATCGGTCGTGGTCAACGCGAGCTTATCATAGGAGACAGGCAAACCGGCAAAACAGCCGTTGCTGTTGATATGATAATTAACCAAAAAAACTCTGGCATTAAATGTATTTATGTTGCTATCGGTCAAAAACAAAGCTCAATTGCTAATGTTGTTGAAAAACTAACCGAGCATGGGGCTATGGACAATACGATAGTCGTGGCAGCCTCCGCCTCAGAATCCGCAGCTTTACAATATATCGCACCTTATTCAGGATGCACAATGGGTGAGTATTTTCGTGATAAAGGCGAAGATGCTTTGATTATTTATGATGATTTAACCAAACAAGCTTGGGCTTATCGTCAAGTTTCTCTGTTGCTTCGTCGCCCACCAGGGCGTGAGGCATATCCAGGCGATGTATTTTATCTGCACTCTCGTTTGTTAGAGAGAGCATCTCGGGTAAATCCTGATTATGTCGAAAAACACACCAAAGGTGTGGTCAAAGGAAAAACAGGCTCATTAACTGCCCTACCTATTATTGAAACCCAAGCAGGAGATGTCTCGGCTTTTGTGCCAACTAATGTAATCTCGATAACTGACGGTCAAATATTTTTAGAAACAGATTTATTTAATGCAGGCATTCGCCCTGCTATCAATGCAGGTTTATCTGTCTCTCGTGTCGGTGGTGCTGCCCAGACCAAAATAATTAAAAACTTAGGGGGTGGTGTGCGTCTTGCCTTAGCACAGTATCGGGAATTAGCAGCTTTTGCCCAGTTTGCCTCAGATTTGGATGAGACAACTCGCAAGCAATTAGAGCGTGGAGTGCGGGTCACAGAGCTTATGAAACAAAAGCAATATAGCCCACTTAGTATAGGGCAGATGGCAATTTCTTTGTTTGCTGTCAGTAAGGGATACTTCGATGACATTGAAGTTAATAGAATTGTGCCGTTTGAGGCTGCACTAATATCGTTTGCTAAAACAAATTATGCTGATCTTATCAAACAAATTGATGAAGACGGCGATTATAATGATAAAATTGAAGGCTCTTTGACAAAGATTGTTACAGACTTCAAAGAAAAAGGGGCCTGGTAAAACAAAAAAATGTCAAACGCCAAAGAGATTAGAACCCAAATAAAGAGTATTAAAAACACTCAAAAAATAACCAAAGCTATGGAGATGGTAGCGGCGAGCAAGATGCGTAAAGCACAAGATAAAATGTTAGCCACTCGCCCATATGCCAAAAAAATCATGCAGGTAGTAGGTCATCTGGCGGCATCTCATCCAGAATACCATCATCCTTTTTTATCAAAACAACCAAAATCAACCAAAAAATCAGGTTATATAATAATCTCAACAGATAGAGGTCTATGTGGTGGTTTGAATATCAACCTATTCAAAGAAGCCATTAACCATATTGATAAGGATTCTCAGCCTAATTTTAGTTTAATCGGTAAAAAATCTCTGAATTTTTTTAAAAAATTTACCGCTAATTTATCCTCTTGTGTTCAGAATCTTGGTGATTCTCCTGTGATTGAAGATATCATAGGGGTCGTAAAAAATCAGACTGATGCTTATTTAAAAGGTGAGGTGAATAAAGTGTTACTTGTCAAAAATACCTTTGTCAATTCAATGACTCAAAAGCCAGAAGTTTTACAATTATTGCCAATCAAACAAAGTAACGATAAAGAATTCAAGCATTACTGGGATTATATCTATGAACCAGATGCCAAGAGCATTTTAAATATTACCATGACAAGATACATAGAATCAATAGTTTATCAAGCATTGATTGAAAACATATCTTGTGAGATGTCTGCTCGGATGGTGGCTATGAAATCTGCCACAGATAATGCAGGTGATTTAATCAGTGATTTGGAGTTAGTTTATAACAAAGCACGGCAAGCTGCTATCACCCAAGAATTATCAGAGATTGTGGCAGGTGCCGCCGCAGTATAAAAAATTAATTTTATAAGGAGAAATAAAATAATGGAATCAGGAAAAATATTACAAATTATCGGAGCCGTCGTTGATGTGAAATTTCTCATTGAAAACATCCCTGGAATCTATGATGCTCTTATCATTGATGAGAACAATATTGTCTTAGAAGTGCAAGGACAGTTAGGCGATGGCATAGTCCGCACTATTGCTATGGGTCCTACCGAGGGCTTAAAGCGACAAATGTCCGTTACAAACACGGGTGTCCCCATTAGTGTTCCTGTCGGCACTGCCACCCTCGGTCGTATTATGGATGTTTTGGGCAACCCAATTGATCAGGTAGGTGAGATTAAAACCGATAAACGCAAACCAATTCATGCCGCAGCTCCATCCTATGCTGACCAATCATCTGGCACAGAACTATTAGAAACAGGTATCAAAGTAATTGATTTATTATGCCCTTTTGCCAAGGGTGGCAAGGTAGGTTTATTCGGTGGTGCAGGTGTTGGTAAAACTGTTAATATGATGGAGCTTATCCGTAATATTGCCATAGAACACAGCGGATATTCAGTTTTTGCAGGAGTCGGTGAGAGAACTCGTGAGGGCAATGATTTTTACCATGAAATGAAAGATTCTGATGTTTTAGATAAGGTATCGCTGGTTTATGGACAAATGAACGAGCCACCTGGTAACCGCTTACGTGTCGCTTTAACAGGGCTTACCATCGCCGAGAATTTTCGTGATGAAGGCCGTGATGTTTTATTATTTATTGACAACATTTATAGGTATACCTTAGCAGGCACAGAAGTATCCGCCCTACTTGGTAGAATGCCATCAGCTGTGGGTTATCAACCAACTCTCGCCGAAGAAATGGGAACATTGCAAGAGAGGATTACTTCCACTAAAACAGGCTCTATTACTTCAATTCAAGCGGTATATGTGCCGGCGGATGATTTAACCGACCCATCTCCTGCGACCACCTTTGCTCATTTAGATGCCACAGTTGTCCTATCAAGACAAATATCAGAGTTGGGTATTTATCCAGCTGTTGATCCACTTGATTCCACCTCTCGCCAATTAGACCCACAGGTGGTAGGACAAGAGCATTATGATACCGCCCGTGACGTGCAGAATATTTTGCAAAGATATAAAGAACTCAAAGATATTATCGCAATTCTTGGTATGGACGAATTATCAGACGAAGACAAACAAATTGTCTCCAGGGCTCGTAAAATTCAAAAATATCTATCACAACCATTTTTTGTAGCCGAAGTTTTTACAGGCTCTAAGGGTAAATATGTAAGTCTTGCCGACACAATTCGTGGCTTTTCAGGAATAGTTCGGGGAGAATATGATAATTTACCAGAGCAGGCATTTTATATGATAGGCTCAATCGACGATGCTGTTGAGCGAGCAAAAGAGATTTAGATTGTGAGATTTTTACATAAATTAAGCACAATTTACACAGTAAAAACTTGTCAAATAACAAGTTATTTTCCTCATTTTTGCTGTAAAAATGCACTATTTTTTGTATTCTCTAAACAGCACTTAATTTATGTAAGGGTCTCATCATGAGCATGAGCTTTCATCTTGATATTGTAAGTGCATCTGATAGTATTTTTTCAGGTTTGGCAACCATGGTATTTGCTCCTGCTGTCGATGGAGAAATTGGTATAATGCCGCGACATGCACCACTGTTAACAACATTAAAACCAGGAATGGTTCGTATTCAAGCAGATAACAAAGAAGAGAAAAACATCTTTGTATCAGGAGGGATTTTAGAAATTCAACCAAACATAGTAACAATTTTATCAGATACCGCTATCCGTGCCCAGGACCTTGACGAAGCCGCTGCCATGCGGGCAAAAGAGCAAGCACAGAGTGCCATTGACAACAAACAATCAGATTTTGAATATGCGAAGGCTAAAACAGAACTTATTCAAGCCATAGCCCAGATAGAAAGTATTCGTAAAATAAAAAAGAGAAATCGTTAAATTTTAATGTAGTAATTTTTTGGAGAACAAATTATGGCTCTTGATCTAAGTGATAAAAACAAACTAAAAGAGGATGCTCTCTTATATCACTCACAAAAACCCTATGGCAAAACATCAACCACTATAACTAAACCCTGTGATAGTCAATTAGACTTATCGTTAGCTTATACTCCAGGAGTAGCAGAGCCTGTGCGGGCTATTGCCGATAACCCTGCTACGGCTAATCTTTATACCAACAAAGCAAATCTCGTAGCTGTTATAACAGATGGGACTGCCATTTTAGGGCTGGGAAATTTGGGAGCTCTTGCCTCAAAACCTGTTATGGAAGGCAAAGCAGTTTTATTTAAAAAATTTGGTCATATTGATGTTTTTGATATTGAAATAAATAGTGCTAATACGGAAGATTTTATAAAAACAGTTAAGAATATATCCCCTACTTTTGGTGGCATAAACCTCGAAGATATTGCAGCTCCCGCTTGTTTTGAAATTGAAAAAAGATTAATTGATGAGCTTGATATTCCTGTCTTTCACGATGATCAACACGGCACAGCAATAATAACTGTCGCAGGTTTATTAAATGCTTTGGAGATACAAAACAAAAAAATAGAAGATGTAAAAATAGTTTGTATAGGTGCAGGAGCCGCTGCCATCTCTACTATGAATTTGATTATGGAGTTTGGAGCAAAATTAGAAAATATAAGGATGATAGATAGAACCGGAGTCATAAGAGAGGGTCGCACAGGTTTAGATCAGTATAAATCTAAATTTATCATAAAAACAGATGATGCAACCTTAAAAGATGCTATGGTAGGATCAGATGTTATGATAGGTTTGTCTGCCCCTGACATAGTTGATAAACAGATGATAAAATCAATGAATAGTGAACCTGTTATCTTTGCTTTATCGAACCCAGACCCTGAAATTCATCCTAAAAAAATATTACAAGCTCGCGATGATGCAATCATAGGCACCGGCAGATCAGACTTCCCTAACCAAGTAAATAATGTTTTAGGTTTTCCTTTTATATTCAGAGGAGCATTAGATGCTAAGGCAAAATGTATCAATATCCAGATGAAAAAAGCAGCCGTTTTAGGCTTGCAAAAACTCACCAAACAACCTGTGCCTCAAGAGGTAATCGACGCCTATGATGGTGAGAAAATTGAATTTAGTAAAAACTACATAATCCCTAAACCTGTTGACCCTAGGTTGTTAGAATATGTAGCAGAAGCCGTCAAGCAGGCCGCCATTGATTCAGGAGTTGCCAATATTTAAAGCGATTTAATACTGAAAAATCTTATGGTAAATTATTCTTTTTTTGGTGATATCCCCTTATCAGATTTTCGTCTGCAAAAACTAACCAAAGACATTGAAAAATTAGATATTAAAATTGATTATATCCAAAGTCAATTTGTCTATATTTTGCAAAGCCATGATAATTTATCAGATAAAACTTTGCAAAAGCTGCAACTAATTTTAAACGCTCAAAACAAAATACACCAAAGTAAGAATTATCAACAAATTTTTATCTATCCTCGATTTGGCACCATAACTGCCTGGGCATCAAAAACCTGCGATATTTTGCATAATTGTGATTTTCAGCAAATCCAAAATATTGAGAGAGGAATTGTTTTTTACTTCAATAAAAATCAGCAAAATATAAAAAAAATACAGCCTTTTTTGTTTGATAAAATGATGCAAGAGCCTCATAATAAGTTACAAGATGGCTTTGCTTTATTTGATCATAAAAAAAGTGGTGCATTAAGCCATATAGATATCTTATCAGAAGGTTCTGATGCCTTGTCTGATTTTAATCGCCAATTTGGTTTAGCCCTGAATAACGATGAAATTGATTATTTATACCAAAATTATCAAAAATTAAACAGAAATCCCACAGATGTCGAGCTTATGATGTTTTCTCAGGCGAACTCAGAACACTGTCGCCATAAAATTTTTAATTCAAGTTGGATTATAGATAAAAAAAAGCAAAATTTATCATTATTCACAATGATCAAAAACACCCATAAATTACACCCTAATTCTGTTTTATCTGCCTATGATGATAATGCAGCCGTCATTGACGGTTATCAAATCAACAAGTTAAATATCAACCATAGAACTAAAAAATATCAAAATATAATCGTAAAATCTGCCATTCAAATTAAAGTAGAAACTCATAATCATCCCACGGCAATATCACCGTATCCAGGGGCCGCAACAGGATCAGGTGGCGAGATTCGTGATGAAGGAGCCACAGGACGAGGAGCCAAACCCAAAGCAGGTTTGTGTGGTTTTTCAGTATCAAACCTACATATTCCAAACCTACCTCAGGTGTGGGAAAAAAATGACAATGATTTAGGTTATCCACCATCAATTTCCTCATCGTTGCAAATTATGCTTGATGCACCCATAGGATCTGCACATTTTAACAACGAATTTGGTCGCCCTAATTTGTGTGGTTATTTTCGCACCCTATGTCAGAGAGTTAAATTTACCGATAGTGAGATAATATATGGTTATCACAAACCCATAATGCTCGCAGGAGGGCTAGGGTCTATTGCCAAAAACCATATTGACAAAAAAATTATAACTGCTGGCACAAAAATAATTGTTATCGGAGGTCCTGCGATGTTGATAGGACTAGGTGGTGGAGCAGCATCGTCGATGGATTCAGGTAGCAGTTGTGAAGATTTGGATTATGCATCAGTGCAAAGAGGCAACCCTGAGATGCAAAGAAGAGCTCAAGAGGTAATTGATAGTTGCACTTCTATGGGTGATAAAAATCCCATTGAATCTATTCATGATGTCGGTGCAGGTGGTTTATCAAATGCTGTTCCTGAAATTATCGCCGATTGTAATCGTGGTGGCTCTTTTAATCTGCGTGCCATTGATAGTGCTGATATATCGATGACTCCTGCACAAATTTGGTCCAATGAATCTCAAGAGAGATATGTTCTTGCTATAAAACTTGAAAACATTGGTAAGTTTTCCAAGATTTGCCAAAGAGAGAGATGTCCGTTTGCCATCATAGGAGATGCCACAAAAAAACAACACTTATTATTAAAAGATGAATTGTTTAATAATAATCCTATTGATATTCCCATGGATGTTATTTTTGGCAATACTCCGAAAATGCAACGGACAAGCCTTAAAATAAATCGTCAAGTAAAACAACAACCTCTGCCTGATATAGATTTTAGTGATGCTTTAAATTTAGTTCTACAGATGCCATCGGTAGCCTCCAAAAGTTTTTTAATTACCATTGGTGATAGAACGATTACAGGTTTAGTTTATCAAGATCAAATGGTAGGAAAATATCAAATTCCTGTCGCAGATTGTGCCATCACCATGGATGATTTGGAGCCATCGTCATGGACAGGTGAGGCTATGGCAATTGGCGAACGGGCAAATCTTGCAATTTATGATGGAGTGAAATCTGCCAAAATTGCTGTGGCTGAATCTCTTATGAATCTATGTTCCGCTGATTTTAAATTAAAAGATGTAAGTCTGAGTGCCAACTGGATGTGTGCGGCAAGGTCGGCAGGTGAAGATTACGAATTATATCAAGCCGTCCGTGAAATAGGGATGAGTTTTTGCCCTGCTCTTGGTATCAATATTCCAGTTGGTAAGGATTCGATGTCAATGTCCTCTTCGTGGGATGATAAAAATATCCGTGCTCCTCTATCTTTAATAATAAGTAGTTTTGCAGCAGTAACTGATGTTCGTCTTGCTCTCACCCCTGCCCTGAAAAAAGACTATGATTCAAAATTAATTTTTATTGATCTTGGTAACAAATATGCAATGGCAGGATCGGCATTAGCCCAAGCTATTGATTTGCAAAACCACACAACACCAGATATAGACCCATTAGTTTTAAAGTCTTTTTTAGAAACTATGGCAGGCCTTAAAAAACAAAAAAAGATTTTATCCTATCATGATCGCTCTGATGGCGGTTTGATTACAACCATTTGTGAGATGGCATTCGCAGGACATACGGGGTTAGATATAAACATAGACACGGACAAAAAAGCTCTTGAATATTTTTTTAACGAAGAAATTGGTGCTGTCATCCAAGTTCATAATAGCGACACCCAAGAGACACTAAATGCTTTTAAAGATAATAATATAACAGCTATTATAATCGGTTCCATCAATAATAATTTTAATATAAATATCAACCTCAACAACCAGAAAATATTCCAAAAAAATATCTTCGTTTTGCAAAAAACATGGTCCATAACCTCGTATAATATGCAGAGATTACGAGATAACCCCTCTTGTGCCGATGAAGAGTTTAAAAATATAACAAATAATAATCCAGGTTTATGCCCTAAATTAAATTTTGATGTTAATAAAAATTATCAAGATTTTTATATCAACAAAAAAATACAGCCAAAAATTGCTATTTTACGAGAACAGGGGGTAAACGGACAAACAGAGATGGCAGGGGCATTTATGCAAGCGGGTTTTGTTGCTATTGATGTGCATATGAGTGATTTATTATCGGGCAAATTTGACTTAAAAGAATTTAATGCACTCGTCGCCTGCGGTGGTTTTTCATATGGCGATGTTTTAGGAGCAGGTGGTGGCTGGGCTCATACTATTTTACAGCATAAAAATATAAAACAACAATTTACTGATTTTTTCGCCGATACCAAAAAATTATCATTGGGAGTTTGCAATGGTGCCCAGATGATGGCAAAATTAAAAGATATAATTCCAGGAGCTACTCATTTTAATAATTTTACCACAAATAAATCTGAGCAGTTTGAAGCCAGATTTTTACAGGTTTTAATCCCTGAAAATAATAGTGCCCTATTACACAATATGGCAGGTAGCATCTTCCCTATCGCAATAGCACACGGTGAGGGCAGGTATCAAAGCAAAAATGAAATAAAAAATGAAAATATTGTTATGCAGTATGTTGATAATTATCACCAAATAACAGATAAATATCCGTATAATCCAAACGGTTCAACCGCAGGCATCACAGGATTATGCAATGATGATGGTAGAGTAACTATTATGATGCCCCATCCTGAAAGAGTATTTTTAACAGCACAAAATTCATATGCCCCCCAAGATTGGCAAGAATATGCCCCCTCAATGCAAATATTCCTAAATGCTTATAATTTTTTAAATTAAGGAACCTTTGATTGATCTCCGTCCCTCGGAATCAAAGCTTTATTAATATCTTGAGACCTTTTGCATAATTCAAGTGCTGTTTAGAGAATGTGCAAGCATAGTAGATTTGTATAGCAAAAATGAGGAAAATTGGCAAATCTTTTGGATTTCTTCGCTATACGCGCTCGTGATGACGAATTTTTGCTGTAAGCATATGCAATCTATTTATTTTATAAATTGGGACAAGAATTATGAAAAAGTCTCATCTTATAACTTGTCGTTTTTTAATGACAGTATATCCAAAGATCTCTTAAAAATTAATTGATAAAAATTCCTGAAAATCATCAGCTTTAACAACCTGTGTTCCATCACAATTAAATTGCATTCTTATCAAAGATTGCATTATGTTGATTGATATATTTCTTAAATAAAATTGCTCTTGGGTTCGTAGATGAGTCACAGCATTCATTATTTTGATAATTTTTGTCCGTTGGATCGGTTGCCAGCTTTCTTTGCGTTTTTTGATGATAGATTGCCAATAATCTGGTAAATTTTTGACAGATTTTAATGAG
This sequence comes from Gammaproteobacteria bacterium, assembly GCA_003645455.1. GTDB lineage: Bacteria > Pseudomonadota > Gammaproteobacteria > QNFE01 > QNFE01 > QNFE01. The sequence continues at coordinate 19,382 of QNFE01000023.1, forward strand.
CGGACAAAAGAATATATTAAGGATATATTTTCAATTTTGCTATCATAATCACAAAGAGGATAATGGCGATCCAAATATTCGTTATCGATTAGTTTTTCTGCCCTGTGTATCTCCTCTCGCATTGGATCAAAAACTGAGCTAGTTCTTATCTCACCACTATTTAAACCGATAAAAATTCGATATGTGCCACGATTTAACAATAATTCTGTTAAATTTTTCTCCAAGGGTTGTAAAATATCATCAACGATAGATTTGTATTTTGGACGCGAGAATACACTTTCACGAATTGAAGGGTCGCCTTTGATTCCTATTTGCAAGTTATCTGTGGTAATCCCCAGAGCATTTACAATTCCCTCGTGTAATATTTTCTGCTCTAATTCAAAATTTTTATTATTATTTGTATTATTCATAACAATATGATAACATATTTTTTTAAATTTTTGGATTAATAAACAAATGCAAAACAAAAAATCAATTGAAAGAGATATTGAAAATTTAACTGAACAAAAATTATCTAAAAAAGGTTGGATAATAGATTTTCAAAATAAAAATAGAAATGTTTATCATCAAAAACCAAGAACAGCAGAGGAAGTGCAAAAATTATCAGGACTTATGCCAGATTTTTGTCTGTATTTTGACAATAATTCAACTACACCTGAAATTATTATAGAAACAAAAAAGCCAAATATGAACTTGGCAAAAACAAAGGAACAAGCATTAAATTATGCAAAGCTTTTGAACTCAAAAATAATTATTCTTTTTGATGGTATTCAAGTTAAAAGTTATTGGGTTGATAATGAAAAAGAACTAACTGAAAACGGAATTGAAGTAGATAGAATAGAAAATTTCGATTATTATAAACAATTTTTATCTATTAATACTAATAATTATATAGACGAAGATATATCAATCAATTCAAAAGAAGAATTAATTAATGTATTTGCTTTTACAAATCAAAAATTGAGAAAAGCAGGGATAATGAAAGGTATTGAGCGTTTTTTTGAATTTTCAAATCTTTTATTTCTCAAATTAATATCAGAGGAAAATGATATTATAGCCGAAACTATTCCAGAATATATAAAATGGGAAAGTTATAAATTAAAAAAAGGGAATGAATTATTAAGTTATATTAATGACATGGTTATACCACATTTAGAAAAAACTTTTAACAAACAAGGAGAAGAAACTTTATTTACAAAATTAATAATTCAGGATACAGTTGCACTTAAACAGATAATTGAAAAATTAGATAAATTAAATTTAAGTGGAATAAAAACAGATATAAAAGGTGATGCTTTTGAATATTTTATTCAGCAATACAACACTTCAAACAACGATCTCGGAGAATATTTTACACCAAGACATATTGTTAATTTCCTCGTAAAATTATCAAACCCAAAATATGGGGAGAAAATTTACGACCCATTTTGTGGAACGGGAGGAATTTTAATCTCTACATTCAATTACATAAAAGATACTTTACAAAATAATGATTATTTAACCGAAACAGTTTTAAAAGACTTAAAAGAAAATACTGTTTATGGTGGCGAAATATCATCAAATGCCCGAATTGCTAAGATGAATATGATACTCGCAGGCGATGGACATAGTAACATTAAACAGCAAGATACTTTACTAAACCCGATAAAAGAAAAGTTTGATATAATAATAACAAACATTCCTTTTAATCTGGAAGGAACAGCAAAAGATTTATACTCTCTTTTAAGCGATAATGGAAATTCTCAATCCATACAACACATAATAAACTCTTTAAATAAAAAACCAACAGCAAGAGCATATATTATTGTTCCTGAATCTATTCTTAATAACAAGGAATTAAAGAATTTAAGAAAATATTTAGTAGAAAATAATTTATTAAAACAAATAATATCTTTTCCTTCAGGTGTATTTTTACCATATACAGAAGCCAAAGCGTCAGTTCTCGTTTTGCAAGGGTTTAACAATCAGAAAATAAATACAGTAAAATATACGAGGATTAAAAATGATGGCTTTACCCTTACACAGAGAAGACGTAAGATTACTGACAAAATAAATGATTTTGAGGAATATATTTTTGACAATTCCCATGCTACATCGCTGATAAAAACAGAGGATATTATAAAAAATACAAACTATTCATTTATTTGGTTTAAATATTTTAACGAAGTTCCTAATAACTATATTTTATTAAAGGGCATATTAGAAGAAGAGAAACTTAAAAATAGTTCATTACATAAAACGGTTGCAATAACAAAACATGATTTTTATGGCATAATTGATGGTGAGGACTACTGGGGGGATAACTTTATGTCAGTTACTTCTGCTACAAATGAAGATTATAAAATTGTTAACAAAAAGTCAATAGCTTACAACCCTTCAAGAGCAAATATAGGTTCTTTGGGTATCAATTTAACAAAAAATATCGTTGCGGTTAGTAAAATGTATACAACTTTCAAAATAACAAATGATAATTTTTTGCCAGAGTTTATTTTCTTATATCTAAAAAGCCAAGAGGGAATACAGAACATTAAAGACAGATCTTTTGGGTCTGTTCGTCAATCACTTAGATTTGATGATTTATGCACTATTTCAATTCCTAATATTCCAAAAGAAGAACAACAAAAAATTGTAAATTTAGCAAAGAGTAAATATAAAAAGTTTATAGAAAGCAAAAAAGAGTTGGATAAATTCGATATTACAGACAACATAAAAGAATAGATGGTGTAATTTTATTTATGGCATCACATAAATAAAAAAGGTGATTATCAATTCTTGAACTTATTCAAACTATTGGGAAATAAAATCTATGGCTTTAAAAATTATTATTTTTTGTCATTATTGCGGTATTCTGATAGATATATGAATATCATAAGAGCGATGATAAAAATTATAAAAGAGCCAGCATACAGGTATTTTATTATCATCTGGGAGCCTCTACTAAATTGTCGCTCTGACTATCTCCATCAGTGCATCAATCGTATCTGTATCGTCTGTGAGAGGTTCTACCATAGCAGATAGGATTGATTCTTCTTCGCTAAAACCAGACTCAATAAGTGCGGCGGCATAAACTACTAATCTTGTGCTGGCACCCTCTGCTATGTCAAAATCTTGGAGTGAACGAAAAGAATTTGCCAACAACACTAATTTTTTAGCTGTTATTTCTTTGGCTCCGGTTTCTTCTATTACAACTTCAATCTCATCATTTGATTTTAAATATGAAAATGTAATTGATAAAAATCTTTGCAGAGTGCTGGGCTTCAAACCTTTCAGCAAGTTTTGATAACCTGGATTATAAGAGACAACTAACATAAAATTATCAGGGGCTTTTAAGGTCTCACCGGTTCTTTCAATTGGTAAAATTCGCCTGTCGTCTGATAATGGATGAATTACAACTGTGGTATCTTTTCTGGCTTCAACTATTTCATCCAAATAACAAATTCCGCCATTACGAACTGCCGAGGTTAGCGGCCCATCTTGCCAGATTGTTTTGCCCTCACCAATTAAATATCTGCCAACTAAATCTGTTGCGGTTAAATCATCATGACAGGATACGGTATGGGTGGGTAGATTTAATTTTTGTGCCATATATTCAATAAAACGGGTTTTACCACAGCCTGTGGGACCTTTTATCAACAACGGTAATTGGTTTTTGTAGGCATATTCAAAAAGCTTAATCTCATTTTTTTGCGGTAAGTAATAAATTTTTTTATTGTTATTGTTCATAGAAAATATGCCAACACAATTCCAGAGCAGACGAAAATAATATAAAATATCATTAAAAATCGCCAAATAAAAGCCACCTGTTGCAAACCCATAAAAAAATCAATAATAAGATAACTTTTAAAAAAGATATTCGCCATTATGACTAACATTATGGTGCTGATGACAAATACACCGCTACCACCTATCCAGGTTGTAAAAACTGTAAAAAAAACTAATGCTACCCAAATTCCTATTAAAAGCGGTAAACTATAAATTTTATGTGTTGTTTCTGTTGTTGTTTTGATATTACTCATTTTATAATATATACCAAAGGAAATAAAATTACCCAAACTAAATCCACCATATGCCAATATGATGCTCCTGTTTCTAAACCTGCCATATTGCTTGATGAATATGCTCCTTGTTGATTTTTAACAGCAACTGCCAACAAAATTATCATTCCCAATAAAACATGCATAAAGTGAAAAAATGTCAAAGAAATATAAAACATATAAAATAAATTAGTGCTAAGAGAGATGCCCTCGCCAAAAATATGAGAGTATTCATAACTCTTGACGACCAAAAAAATAAAGCCCATAACTATGGATAGGTAAAGGTAAAAAGTCGTTTTTTTAATTTCATTTTTTTGCATAAAATGCACTGCCATTGCCACGAATAAACTGCTTGTTAACAAAGCAATCGTATTTATCATGCCGGCTGTTTTATCTAAGGTTGCCTGATACTCATTGAACATTTCAACATTGTTATAGCGGGCAAAAGCATATGCCAGAAAAAAAATCGCAAATACACTTAACTCGGCAAAGATAAAAATCCAAATAGCAAAGTCACCGGGTGGCGCCTTTCTTTTAATGTTTGTCATTTATTATTGAATTTTATGTAAAAAAAAAAGAGTATATTAACAAATATTTTTATATAAATCAAAAAATATCGTCATTTACAAGTTTAAAAATGAAGGTCGGCTTTTATATCCACCAAACTCTCCAACCCTGTTGAGATTCTGATTAGATTATCTTTGATACCTATCTTCTCTCGCATCTGTTTACTTATTTTGCTGTGAGTTGTGGTAGCAGGGTGACAAATTGTGCTTTTGGTGTCGCCGTGATTAGCGGTAATTGAAAATAGTTTTGTGTTATCAATTAAATCCCATGCCTCTTTTTTGCCTCCTTTTATTTCAAACGATAAAATAGCCCCGCCTGCTGACTGTTGCTTTTTTGCCAGATCATATTGATCAAAAGATTTCAAAAACGGATAGTAAACTTTTGTCACTTGTGGTTGTTTTTCTAACCATTTTGCTAAATCATATGCTCTTTTGGAGTGTTCTTGCATTCTTAGATTTAAAGTCTCCAAGCCGTTTAAAAACACCCAAGCATTAAATGCACTCATACTACTGCCATTTGATTTTATAAATTGATAAACCTGTTCTCCTACTATTTTTTTGGAGCCTATGATTGCACCACCTAACATTCGTCCGTGTCCGTCGATGGATTTTGTGGCAGATTGGATTGAAATATCGGCACCGAGTTTGATAGGTTGCATAAGGGCAGGCGAGGCAAAACAATTATCAACTATGAGTAAAATATTATGCTGTTTGGCAAGAGCAGATAAAGATTTTATGTTGCCAATTTCCATCAAGGGGTTGGATGGACTTTCAATAAAAATAACTTTTGTGGTAGGTTGAATGGCATTTTTAAAAGATTCAATATCCGTTAAATCAACATAGGAGGTTTTAATCCCAAAACGAGATAAATGAGAATCAAATAATACAGTTGTCGAACCAAATATACTTTGTGATGAGATTATATGATCACCTGCACTCAACAAAGATTGGATACAAACAGAGATAGCACTCATCCCAGTTGCTGTGGCAACACAACACTCGCCCCCCTCCATCAATGCTAATCTTTTTTCAAAACATGCCACCGTAGGGTTAGTAAATCGCGAATAAATATTGCCAGAGGCTTTTCCTGAAAAAATATCAGATGCCTCTTGGCAGTCATCAAAAATAAAAGAGGAGGTTAAAAACAATGCTTCGCTGTGTTCTTTTTGATGGGTTCTGTCATATCCTGCCCTAACAGACAGAGTCTCTGTGGTGTATTCTTCTGCCATAGTTTTGTGTTAAGTTTTAAGTGATAGTTATTTTGCTCTATTAGATGAGCCTAATTTAAACAAAAGCATAACAATAGCAATTTCAATAAATGCTGAATACTGCCAAATAATATCAGGTAATTGAATCCATACAACATCACCCCAAAGATCAAAATCAGCAAAACTACCACCAACACAGATACCATGTTATAATTGATGCCAACTTCAAAATGAGAGTCGTCCGCCCTAGTGCTACTCTATACATCAAATGATAATCTATTCAACTCTCTCCAACCAAATACCAGTTAGTTTTTGAGCATTTTGATCATCGTCTATATAATAAATATCTAAGTTATCTGTATCAGTTGAAGAATTTTTATTAGCAAGGTGAAGTTTGCTACCAAAGTATTCCAAAACAACATCAGAGGCATCAACTACTTCATTCATATTTTTGTCAACAATACTACCTGTTGCTTGGATATTGACAAGGTTTGTAATAATTGTATCTTTTGGCACAACTCCAATGTTGTAAGATTCAACTGCACTCAAAGGGGAGCCATCTGCAAGATAAATTGTGTCTGCTATTTTAACATTTACAATAGGATTTGCTGCATCGTTTTCATCAAAACCATAACCGTCTTCTGATACATCAAATGTCCATGAGCCGTCTTCATTTTGTCGTCCCATTGCTATTCTTTTGCCATCTTGATCAAATTTTTCTTTTTCTTTGTATTCCCACTTTCCTACACTGTCCACGGATAATTTGTGATTAGATTTTGCCACCCCACCATTTTTATCGGCTCTTAGTGTTGAATAAATGGTGTATGAAAATGGAGTAATATTAAATAATTTACCTGCATTTCTGCTCCAAACCCTGACTAAGTTTTTCTGCATATAGGCATTTGCAGTCAACTTACCTGGGTTTATCCACACTATCGCATGATTATCGCCACTTGTGTTCGTAAAATGCAAAACATCAACATCATCAACTTTTTGCCATAAAAAAGTCTCTTTAAAAGCTCTTGGATGCACTATTGTTTTTTGCTGTTTAAATTCCCACATAAACCTTTTACCAGCTATATCATATCTTGCTATGGTGTTATGGTTAGCACCTTCAAACTTCACAAGATAATCAAAATTTGGATTGCCTTGTATTTTATCTAAGGTGTGGTTATATTTTTCAATGGTAATTTTTGATGCTACATTCATTTGTCTATCAAGTGGTGGTAACAACATAACAGGCACTCCATTCTCTAAATATATATCTCTGAGTTCTTGTGTTACTGTGTATGATATAGTGTTGGCTGGAACAACACAAACTAAACTTGTTTCATTCTTGCAATATTCATTGATTGAAGGTTTCATAAGGTTATAAATATACTTAAACCTCATTGTATCGTGCTGTTTTGTCTCAACCAATTTTATGGTTGCTTTTATTCTATCTAATGCACCATCTTTATCCTGAGCATATGAATTAGCAAAACCAAAAAAAACAAAAGTCAAAACCAATAAATTGTATGTATATTTTTTCATAATCATTCTCCTTTAATGAGGCTTTCTGGCAAAGATTTCTTTTGCATTGGCATGTCCGCTGCAAAACCAAGTGATGGTGAATCTTCATTTGTATTGCTGTCATCTGTTGTATCGTTTTCTGTTCTGTCATCTTGCGAAATAGATGTTTTTTTATCTAAATCTATATCATCGTCTTCTGTCTCAAAACAACCAGTTGACAAGAATATAAAAGGCAATAAAACCAAAATACCGCTTATGATATTAAATTTTCTGTGTTCATTTTTCATGATAGATTCCTTTAAAATAAATAATGGTTTGTAAATTTCTTACTACATGCCTCTATTATCGTTTTTTTTTTTTGCTTTTTCAAGTGTTTTTTTGTAAAATGGTAGAGATTGTTTGATTTGAATTAAATTTTTACCAAAAATTATTATTATGGAAGCTCTGAATAACCCAC